>JAGXHM010000034.1 GCA_024636155.1 Deltaproteobacteria bacterium | reverse complement strand
GGCGGGTCATGTCGGGATACATCGCTGGCACGACCCGCTCTGTTGTGATATATAGTTGACTTTTCAGACAAATACACTGAACTTCTGTAGGAGGAAATAGCAAATGAACGTTTATTACGATAAAGATGCAGACCTGTCCCTCATCAAAGGGAAAAAGGTAACCATCGTTGGGTACGGTTCACAAGGTCATGCTCACGCCAACAACCTCAAGGATTCCGGGGTTGACGTAACTGTTGCTCTTCGTGAGGGTTCATCCTCTGTGATTAAGGCGCAGAATTCCGGTCTTCAGGTCAAAAATGTCGCTGACGCCGTCGCTGCAGCCGATGTCATCATGATCCTGACTCCTGATGAGTTCCAGTCACAGCTTTACCGTGATGAGATCGAGCCTAATCTCAAAAAGGGGGCAACCTTAGCGTTCGCACATGGTTTCGCCATCCATTACAATCAGGTTGTGCCGCGCGCTGATCTCGATGTTATTATGATTGCACCTAAAGCTCCCGGTCACACGGTTCGTACCGAGTTTGTCAAAGGAGGCGGAATCCCTGACCTGATCGCAATCTTCCAGGATGCCTCCGGAACAGCCAAGAACCTGGCTCTTTCCTATGCCAGCGCCATCGGTGGCGGACGCACCGGGATCATTGAAACCACCTTCAAGGACGAGACTGAAACCGACCTGTTTGGTGAGCAGGCCGTCTTGTGTGGCGGTGCCGTAGAACTGGTCAAGGCCGGTTTCGAGACTTTGGTTGAAGGGGGCTATGAACCGGAGATGGCTTATTTTGAGTGTCTTCACGAGCTGAAGTTGATCGTCGACCTGATGTATGAAGGTGGTATTGCCAACATGAATTATTCCATCTCAAACAATGCTGAATACGGCGAGTATGTAACTGGTTCGAAAGTGATCAACGAAGAGAGTCGCAAGGCGATGAAGGAATGCCTCGAGAATATTCAGAACGGCGAATACGCCAAGCGTTTTATCCTTGAAGGGGCGTCCAACTACCCTGAGATGACAGCACGTCGTCGGCTTAATGCCGCTCATCCGATCGAAGTGGTTGGCGAAAAGCTGCGTAGCATGATGCCCTGGATTCAAAAGATTGTCGACAAGAGCAAGAACTAAAACCAGCTTTGTGGTGGGGGCATTACGCCCCCACTTTATTCCTTAAGAGGCGCTATCTGCCCATGAAAAATCAGCATCAACCCGTGGCCGTTGAAGGTTATCCTTTCATCGGCCTGTTTGCCTTTGTTTCTCTCTTCTGTGCAGCTGTCGGCTGGAATTGCCTGGCAACCATTGGCCTCGGCCTAACAGTTTTTACAGTCTATTTCTTTCGCAACCCGGACCGATTCCCCCCGGAAAACGAGAACGCCATCGTTGCGCCAGCGGATGGTAAAATCATCTTTGTTGGTAAGGTTCCAGAAGATCACTATTTTGGCGGCCAGGAAGTGACAAAGGTCAGCATTTTCATGAATGTTTTCAATGTTCACATCAACCGGATACCGATCAATAGCAAGGTGATCGACCAGTTTTACAACAAAGGTCGGTTTTTCAATGCTTCTCTGGACAAAGCCAGCTTTGAAAATGAGCAGTCAGGGATGCTGATTGAAACCGAATCCGGTGTAAAAATTCTATGCGTGCAGATTGCCGGGCTGATTGCTCGGCGGATTGTCTCCTATCCAAAGATTGGTGACACACTGGAAAGAGGCCGACGGTATGGTCTGATCCGCTTTGGTTCGCGGGTTGATCTTTATTTCCCAGAGGGTGTCGAGGTGTCAGCCAAGCTTGGCGACAAGACAGTGGCCGGAGAATCCGTGTTGGGAATCCTGTTGTGAGACGAGTTGGCGATTCATCTGGTCGGCGTGAAAATCTGAAGAAAGGCGTCTATCTTCTGCCGAACCTGGTGACAACCGGAGGCCTGTTTGCTGGCTTCTACGGGATTGTTGCCACGATGAATGGTGACTACGATCTGGCCGCCTGGTTTATCTTGATCTCTGCGGTTTTTGATGCGCTTGATGGTAAGGTTGCTCGTATGACTGGAACAACCAGTCGTTTCGGGGTGGAATACGATTCCCTTGTCGATCTTGTCTCCTTTGGTGTTGCTCCCGGATTGCTGATGTACTCCTGGGCGTTGCAGTCCTTTGGCAAGTTCGGTTGGCTGGCGGCCTTTCTCTATGTCGTCTGCGGGGCTTTGCGGCTTGCGCGATTCAATGTCCAGGTTGACACCGTTGAATCGCGACGCTTTGTTGGTTTGCCTATCCCAGCAGCCGCCTCGATGGTCGCTTCCTGTGTCTTGCTTTTCTATCATCTTGGTGGCACTGGAACGATCAAGAAAGTCTCAGTGCTTCTGTTGATCTACGTGCTTGCCTACTTGATGGTCAGCAATCACAGCTTTAATTCATTCAAAGATCCTGAATTGGTCAAGCGGCAACCGTTTAGTTTTCTGGTGCTTGCGATCATTTTTATTATTGTGATCGTCGCTCAGCCAGAAATTATGCTCTTTAGCCTTGCGTCAATTTATATGTTGTCTGGGCCGGTCGGGGCGCTACTGAAATATTTCCGGAGCAAATCGCCGCAGGAGAAAATTCCAGAGAAGGAAAAGTCTGCTGATCAGAAACCGAAAGTATCTTAGAGAAAATCATCAGATATCTTGACATTAAAGTAGATTTTCTGCTTTATTGAATTGTAGTTTAAAAAGCCGTGAAGAGGAATAGTAGGGTCTAAAGCTGTTAAAGAGAGCCGGTGGTGCTGCGAACCGGTACAGTTAGGGCTTGAACTGACCTTGGAGCTGCGGGCGTCAAAGGGCAACTCTTTTCGAAGAAGTGGCCTGAGTAATTTCCGTCGTGAGCCTGCGTAAATGGTAAATGAAGGGTTTCGTTTAAACGAAACCAAACAGGGTGGTACCGCGAAGCTTAGCTCTCGCCCCTGACCGGGGGCGGGATTTTTTTATTTTTAACAGGTCTTTTTTTTGAAAGGGGGTGGCTCTATGGAATCCGACCTAAGCGATCTAAATCCGCGATTAAACTGTTTGAAAAAATGGAGAGCGCCTTTGTTGAATCAACCCATGTCTTGGACTGAATCGAAGTGCTAGAGGAGATCGTCATGAGCGAGAAGAAGACAATTAAAATATTTGATACGACCTTACGCGACGGAGAACAATCACCCGGCGCCAGTATGAACATTGAAGAGAAATTGCGCATCGCCAGTCAACTGGAGAAGCTCAACGTCGATGTCATAGAAGCGGGATTTCCAATAGCTTCAGACGGCGACTTCGAGGCAGTTAAGAAAATTGCCAAGACGATCAAGGGCCCAGAAATTGCGGGCCTTTGTCGAGCAAGTGTCCTAGATATTGATCGTGCCTGGGAGGCGCTCAAGTACGCTGGTGAGCGTGGACGTATTCACACGTTCATCGCCACTTCAGATATCCATATGGAGCGCAAGCTGCAAATGGCCCCGGCGAAGGTCATGGCAGCTGCTATCAAAGCGGTAAAACATGCGGCTGCCTATACACCGAATGTAGAGTTCTCCTGTGAAGATGCGGTTCGAACTCGTTTGGATTTTCTTGCAGAGATGGTTGAAGCTGTTATCGATGCCGGAGCAACTACAGTCAATATCCCGGACACGGTAGGTTATTCAATACCTTTTGAATATCACAATATTATCAAATATTTAAAAGATAATGTCTCGAATATCGAGGAGGCTGTGATCTCTGTTCATTGTCACAATGACCTCGGTTTGGCTGTTGCTAATTCACTCGCAGCCATTCAGGCTGGAGCAAGGCAGGTGGAGTGCACAATTAACGGCATTGGTGAGCGTGCTGGCAATTGTTCCCTTGAGGAAATTGTCATGGCGTTGCGGACGCGTCGGGATATCATGCCGTATGTAAACAATATTAATACGGAACATATCTACGCGACCAGTCGCCTGCTTTCAACGATTACCGGAATCGTCGTACAACCGAACAAGGCGATCGTTGGCGCTAATGCCTTTGCTCACGAAGCTGGCATCCATCAGCATGGCGTGATGATGGACAAGGAAACTTACGAGATTATGACGCCTGAGTCGATTGGTCTCAATGCTAACAAATTGGTGCTGGGTAAGCATTCTGGTCGTCACGCTTTTGTCGCCCGCCTTAATGAACTTGGCTATGACTTGCCCAAACAGGATGTCGAGAAAGCTTTTGTCCGCTTTAAGGCGTTGGCTGACAAGAAGAAAGAAATCTTTGACGAGGATCTCGATGCAATTGTTGCCGATGAAATTATCCGGGTCCCTGAAATCGTCAAGCTGATTCAAATGAATGTCGCTTCCGGGTCGTTTGCCGCTCCGACTGCGACTGTGGAACTCGAGGTTAAAGGTAAGGTGAAAAGAGCTGCGGTTATCGGTGATGGGCCCGTTGACGCAACCTTTAAAGCAATTAAAAAATTGACCGGTTTGAGTCCATACTTGATCAATTATTCCGTGGGTTCAATCACCGGCGGTACGGATGCTCTTGGAGAATGTACGGTTCGACTCGAATACAATGGGCACGAGGTACTGGGGCAAGGATCTCATTCTGATATTATCGTTGCCAGTGCCAAGGCCTACATCAATGCGCTCAATAAGGCTTTAGATATTGCCCAGCGCGATAGAGTGGAAATCTAAAGTACAGACCCGTTGCGCCTGGTGCGCTGCGCGAAACAATATGAAGTTTGCCGCGGAGGCGCGCAGAAGATGAGTTTTTCTTCGCGTTCTCCGCGGCTTTACGCTAGAGCTTTTTGCTGCATTAATATCGACTAGATACCCTGTTTGCAGGGTCTGAAGGAGTGATTATGGGTCAAACTACAGCTGAAAAGATTTTTAGTACACATCTGCGTGATGAACCCTTTCCGGGCACCAAGGTCCTTGACCTGGACAGGGTGCTTTGTCACGAGATTACTACGCCGGTTGCCATTGCTGATCTTGAGTGGCGCGGCAAAGATCGGGTGTTTGATAACACCAGGATCAAGGCCGTTATTGATCATGTAACGCCTTCCAAAGACAGCAAGACCGCCCTGCAGGCTAAAATGCTTCGCGATTGGGCCCGCCGCCACGATATCAAAGATTTTTTCGATATTGGTCACAATGGCGTCTGCCACGCACTCTTTCCGGAGAAGGGTTATATCCGCCCTGGCTTTACTGTCATTATGGGCGACTCACACACCTGCACTCACGGTGCTTTTGGTGCCTTCGCAGCTGGCGTTGGCACCACAGACCTTGAAGTCGGCATGCTGAAAGGTGTTTGCGCCTTCCGTGAGCCGAAGACTATCCGCGTCAATCTGACCGGAAGTTTGCAACCTGGGGTTTTCGCTAAGGACGTCATCCTATTTGTGATAGGGCAGTTGGGAGTTAATGGTGCGACCGATCGAGTTATCGAATTCCACGGTCCGGTTGTCGATGTTATGAGCATGGATGCGCGCATGACCCTCTGTAATATGGCCATTGAAGCTGGTGGTACTTGCGGTATCTGTCAGCCAGATATGGTTACCGTTGATTATCTCTGGCCTTTTATCAAGGGCGAGTTCACCAGCAAAGAGGTCGCTCTGGCTGAATACAGCCAATGGTGTGCTGATGCCGATGCGAACTATGACAAAGTCCTCGATTTTGATGTGACGGAACTTGTCCCGCATGTGACTTATGGTTACAAACCCGACTGCGTCAAGCCGGTCACTGAGATGACAGGAACCAAAATTGATCAGGTTTATATCGGCACCTGTACCAATGGCCGGATTGAGGATCTGCGTCAGGCCGCTGAAGTTTTGAAAGGTCATAAAGTCGCTGACACTTTACGTGGTATCGTTTCTCCGGCGACTCCGAAAATTTTTCAGGAGGCTTTGGCTGAAGGGCTCATCCAGGTCTTTATGGATGCCGGTTTCTGTGTCACAAACCCGACTTGCGGCGCCTGCCTCGGTATGAGTAACGGAGTCCTGGCTGAAGGCGAGGCTTGTGCTTCGACGAGTAACCGTAACTTCAACGGCCGGATGGGTAAGGGTGGTATGGTTCACCTGATGAGCCCGGCCACCGCTGCTGCGACTGCAATCGCTGGTGTCATCACCGACGCGCGTGAGTTGAAATAATTATTTTAAGGAGTCATTTATTATGAAAAAAGTATTTGGCGGTCCGGCAATTTTTCTTGACCGTGTCGATATTAATACAGACGAAATTATCCCAGCCAAGTACCTCACCGAGGTCACCAAGGAGGCGCTTAAGCCTTACTGCCTGGAAGACCTCAAGCTTGAAGGCTTTGATCCCCATGGTGAGCGACTGAAAAATGCCCGTGTTATCATTACTCGCGAAAACTTTGGCTGTGGTTCTTCACGAGAGCATGCGCCGTGGGTCTTTGAGGTCAACGACATTCATACGGTTATTGCCGAGAGCTACGCCAGGATCTTTCGTCAGAACATGTTCAACTGCGGCATGTTGGCTATCGAATTACCCAAGTCTGACATTGATGCTCTGATGACTTTGGAAAAAGAAGCCAACGGTGATGTCGAAGTTGATATCGATCTGCAAGAGCAGACGGTCGTTGCGCGAGGCAATGATCGGCAGGAATCGTTCAACTTTGATGTCAGTCCGTTTGATAAGGCGTTGGTCGAAGCGGGTGGCTGGGTCGAATATGCGGATGCCCATTATTGATTTTAAGTAAGGGCAGGGCTTGACGACCTGTTCTAGCCGAATGATAGATGTCAGGTATTACCATTAAAGCGGGAACGGAATATGATTCTGCTCCCGCTTTAATTTTTTCGTAAGTGTATATTCGCAATCTAACAAACTTCATCTATAATTCTACCTCGTTGGTTTGTGGAGGGTCTTGTGTTTGAAATGATCAAGCAATTCCTGAAAAAAGAGTCATCTATCGGAATCCTTTTGATGGTGGTGACCCTGCTCGCCATGATATTTGCAAACTCGCCATTGCACGTCGTCTATGACTATTTTCTGGAAACGCCTCTCGAAATACGTCTGGGTCGGCACATTCATATCGCCAAGCCGCTCCTGCTTTGGATCAACGATGGATTAATGGCTGTCTTCTTCTTTTTTATCGGTCTTGAGGTAAAACGTGAAGTTCTGGTCGGCCAACTCTCAAGTCGCGCACAGATCATTCTACCTGGGGTCGCTGCTCTGGGAGGTATGGCCGTTCCGGCCGCTCTCTATATGCTCGTCAATGCGGGTGACCCGATTGCTTTAAACGGCTGGGCAATCCCGGCAGCAACAGATATTGCTTTCGCTCTCGGCATCCTCGCTTTGCTCGGCAGTCGAGTACCGCCATCGCTTAAGATCTTCTTGCTCGCCCTTGCGATTATGGATGATCTCGGCGCTATCGTCATTATCGCTATCTTCTATTCTGGCGATCTATCAAATACGATGCTGATCCTTGCCACCATCTGTCTGGTCCTCCTGGTGGCATTAAACCGTTTGAAGGTCGAGAAGATATCCCCTTACCTCTGGGTCGGGGCTTTCCTCTGGATCTTTGTGCTTAAATCTGGTGTACACGCAACTCTGGCAGGAGTCGCCCTCGCTTTCGTCATCCCCATGCAGAGCAGGAAGGATCCGGAATACTCTCCCCTTGAATATCTCGAACATGCACTACATCCCTGGGTCAACTTCATGATCCTGCCAGTCTTCGCTTTTGCTAATGCTGGCATCTCTCTCTCTGACATGGGCATTGGCGACCTCTTTCATCCAGTTCCCCTTGGTATCATGCTTGGTCTTGTTTTCGGCAAGCTGATTGGCGTGTACGGCTTCTCCCTGGCGGCAATTAAGATGGGTCTGGCTAAACTTCCTGAGAAGGCCACCGCCCAGCAACTATTTGGAGTTGCAGCTCTCTGCGGCATTGGCTTCACTATGAGTCTCTTTATCGGCGGTTTGGCTTTCGAGCATACGGGCGGTGATGCGGTTTCTTATCTGTCTACACATCGACTCGGCATCCTCTCTGGTTCTCTGATTGCCGGCATTGCAGGCTATCTTATCCTTTTGCTGGCAGAGCCCAAGCCTGAAGGTGTCGCTGTCGAGAAAATTGTTGATAAAGAGCCGCCGATGAGAAATTTAGACTGATGCCTACCTTTCCATGGGTCATCAAGAGTGGCCTGCTTTTCGCTAACTTGACATCGGACATGCAAAGCGGTTAAAGTGTGCAAGTTGTCAACAACAGTTAGACTTGTTCACAAGACAACTTTAAAGCTGTTCTAGGATCATCACGAAGATATCGTAACGCCCCGGACTGTTTCGGGGCTTTTTTTGCGCCAGACTTAAGAGTGCTGAGCTCGTCGACGATGTCACGCTTACCTACCACGGCCCACCTCAACTTAGACGAGTTCGAGTTAAAGGAATATATGAAGTTCACAGAGTTTAATTTTAACCCAAAGGTTGCCGCCGGGGTTACGGCTGCTGGCTATGTTACGCCAACACCGATTCAGGCTAAATCGATACCGACGATTCTTGAAGGTCGCGACGTTATGGGGCTGGCACAGACTGGTACCGGCAAAACAGCTGCCTTCGCTTTGCCTATTTTGCATCGTTTGATGAAGGGACATCGCGGTCATACACGAGCCCTGATCGTCGCTCCGACCCGCGAGTTGGCAGAGCAGATCCATACTGCGATTAGCAGTCTTGGCCAAGCGACTGGTCTGCGTAGTGTCACGGTCTACGGTGGGGTTAGCATCCGGCCGCAGATTGCCCGTCTCAAACAAGGTGTAGAAATTGTCGTTGCTTGTCCAGGGCGATTGCTCGATCACATTAAACAGAAGACCATTGATCTTAGTCGTCTTGAAGTTCTGGTGCTCGATGAAGCCGATCAAATGTTCGATATGGGTTTTTTGCCGGACATTCGGCGGCTGCTCACGCACTTGCCATCGCAACGCCAGACCCTGTTGTTTTCAGCGACTATGCCACAGGAGATTCGTCGTCTGGCTAAGGAAGTTCTTCGTGACCCTGAAACTGTTCAGGTCGATCTCGTGGCTCCAGCAGTCACGGTAAGCCACGCGCTTTATCCGGTCGACGAAGCCCGCAAAACCGATTTACTGCTCAATCTTCTGAAAAATACTGATACCGGTTCAGTGTTGGTTTTTACCCGCACCAAGCATCGGGCCAAGCGCCTTGGCGAGAAACTCGGCAAGGTTGGCTACAAAGCTGCTTCGTTACAGGGTAACTTGTCGCAGAACCGCAGACAGGCGGCACTGGAAGGCTTCCGTGACGGTAGCTACCAAATCCTGGTCGCAACCGACATCGCCGCGCGTGGTATCGACGTCAGCCAGGTTTCTCACGTTATCAACTTTGATATGCCCAATACTCCTGAAGCTTATATCCACCGTATCGGTCGGACCGGACGGGCTGCCCGCAGCGGTGACGCATATACTCTTGTGACAACTGATGATCGTTTAATGGAACGGGCCATTGAACGAGTCCTTGGTCGCTCAATTGAACATCGTACTCTGGACGGGTTCGCTCCTTCGGCTAGTGCTGCTCCTGGCACCGAGCAGGTGCACCGTAACAGTCGTGGTTGCCAGTCGACACGGAAGCGTGAATACGGGAACGCTTCAGCAGGGAAGCCAACAGCTGCTCGGTCGAAAAATCCTCGTAACCGTCGTCCCTCAGGGCAGTCAGCCAGACCCGTGGCTGCCTCTACTGGTGGTCAATAACTGCCTGCTGGTTTCAATCTAAAATTTTTTTGTTTTACAGTTAAGGGCGGCTATTCAGCTGCCCTTAACTGTTTCTGTGAAAATGAATAGTTCTGTTGACTGAATACGAAAGGTGCCGTGAGAGGGGAGCACGTTGGTATCTTCTTGCTGTTGTGATTTTTTTCACAAAAAGACTGTTTTTGTTTATTTTAGCCTTGCTTTTAAAAAAAACATCATGTACATTCTCTCTACTTAAGAAAGTTTGTGTAAGTTTTTGCCGCTCTACAGTTTGACAAGGTGTCAACATGGATCAAAACACGCAGACCCATAAGGTCTGTGTTTTTTTTGTTTTGAGCGTCAGGATTTGCACACCAAAAAGTTCCTATAGGGAACATGGAGAAAGAAATGGCTGAAGGTACAGTGAAGTGGTTTAATGATGCAAAGGGATTTGGTTTTATCGAGCAGGACAATGGACCTGATGTTTTTGTTCATTTTTCCGAAATTCAAGGGGACGGTTTTAAATCTCTGGCTGAGGGAGATCGTGTAAGTTTTGACGTTACCCAAGGGCAGAAAGGCCCTCAGTCGTCTAATGTGCGCAAGATCTAAGTAAAGTTTCGCATATATTCGCAAAAGAGCCCCGCGAATTTCGTGGGGCTCTTTTTTCTGACTGTTGTTTGCTCGTGAAATATGACAGCTGTTCATAAATTAAAAAAACAAGCGAAACACTCGCTAAAGGACATGATGATGGCCAAAAAACCGAATTACGGCTATGAAAAGCGCCAGAAAGAGCTCGCCAAGAAAGCCAAAAAAGATGACAAGAAAAAAGCCAAATTAGAGGAGAAAGAGGCCGAGTCTCAAGAGTCCTCTGATGAGTCATCACAAGATCCCACAGACAAAATCTAGCAGGTAAGTCTTTCCTTTCGGTTTTTCGCACTATCTCTACTACCTATATTCCAGGCTCAGTCTCTCATTACAGTCTGTAAGGTTGACAGCCTCTTGGTAAATCCATTGGCGGCCATACAAGAAAAGGGCAGGCTACTTTGTGTGTAAGTAGTCTGCCCTTTTTTAATGTCTCAGTCCTGAGTGGAACACCAGTGTGTTATCCTCGCCACAGCGTCCAAGCTAAATCATTTTTGTCTGTGCTTTGGGTAAACTTTGAGTCACATGTCAGACACAGGTAATCCTGTTCTTCAAAGCCGCGTGGTTTCTTCCCTTTAAAAATGCGCGGCTCATCTATTTTAGTCAGGCATTCATGTGGCTTACCATTGCGCGTTTTCTTTACTTGTTCTTCACACAGATCGCATGTTCCCATTTTAAATGATTTCCAGGTGGTTTGCTGTTAAACTCCGCTTCAGGTCGTTCCTCACAGAAGGAACATCCTGGCTGGGAGATGTCATTACTTGCAGCGCATTGTTTTCACGCCATCCTCAAATAGAACTTTGATCTTTCTTGGACCAGCCAGGCTCTGCACAACACCAATGCCGAAACTTGGATGATTCATCAGTGCTCCGGTTTTAAAGGCAGTCGTCATAGAGTAATCTGTCTTCTGCTTGCCACTCATATTGGGCATCAGCTCATCCCATTCTTTTTTCTCGGCAATTTTGGGGTCAACGGTTCGCCTTACCGCAGGCTTCTTAGGGGCCGTTGGCGGCCGATACTTATGTTGCCCGCTACAGGTATTGCACTGGACTTTGGCTGGTACTGCTTCGACCATGGCAACAACTATGTGGTTAGTGTTTTTGCGACACTTGGTGCAGCGGGCTTCGATCGGATCACCGGGCGAAAGTGTTGTGCTTTGCATTTTGAGACTCCCTTGCTTAAGGCGTGTCAATTATGACCAATAAAAACCCAGGAAGATCGCTGGTTACTATGGGGCACGCTTGACAATTGGCGTGATTGGAAACTCGGCACGACCACTGAATGATAAAATTCCGTAATATTATAGCCATTCGGTTTGACGGGCTGTGATCGTTTGAGAAGGGGGCAGGCTAAATGTCCTTCTGCTATAATACACGTTTTGCGGAATAAAAGATACACAGCTGTTACCCATGATTTCTGATTCTGCTGAGGCTACATTTTTTGTGAACATCTTGACTTTCTCTGACGCTGATGTTAAAAGCGCGAGGCTTCTTAAAACCACTAAAATCTATAGGAGGATATTATGGAACGCACATTCGCAATCATTAAGCCCGACGCATTCGCTGCTGGTAACGCGGGCAAAATTTTGGCTCGTATTTATGCTGAAGGTTTTCAGGTCGTTGGCATCAAGAAATTGTACATGAGCAAAGTTGAAGCCGAAGGTTTTTACTATGTTCACAAAGAACGTCCTTTCTTTGGTGAATTGACTGATTTTATGAGCGGCGGCCCCTGCATCGTTATGACTCTGGAGGCCAAAGGTGCAATTCGCAAGTGGCGTGACCTGATGGGTGCGACCAACCCGGCAGAAGCTGCAGAAGGAACCATGCGTAAAGAGTTCGGTGTCAGTATTGGTGAAAATGCTACCCACGGTTCTGATGCTCCTGAAACGGCCGCATTTGAGATTCCTTACTTTTTCTCAGGGTTGGAGCTTCTTTAGATCCCTTCATTGAAGAAAAACTTGAGTCACCATGAGCCCTTCGGTACAATCCGGAGGGCTCTGCTTTTTGGTCTTAAGTGTGAATCACATTGACCAAGCTCTTTTGTTTTAGAATTTTGAATAACTAAAAACAGGTAACTTTCCATTGAATGAAATGATACAAACGAACCAACTGGTTGATTTGAAGGGTCTGAGCCCTGACGCCCTTGTGAGCTTTCTCGCGGGAATGGGCAAAGAAAAATTCCGATCAGAACAAATTTTGCGCTGGATTTACCAGCGCGGAGTCGAAGATTTTGCCGAGATGACAGATCTGGCCAAGTCTTTTCGTGAAGAGTTGAGTCAGCGCGCGACTATTTCAAAAATGGCCCCGGAAGCAGTCGAAATCAGTTCAGATGGGACGCGTAAATTCCTTTTTCGCCTTCACGACGGAAAAAGTGTAGAAACGGTGTTGATCCCTATGGTGGGCGGACGTAGCACTTTGTGCATTTCAACCCAGGTTGGCTGTGCCATGCACTGTTCCTTTTGCCTTACGGGGACCTTTGGCCTGGAGCGCAACCTGACAACCAGTGAAATCGTCAACCAGGTCTATACCGTGCGCAAAGAACACAGCGTTGATAATATTGTCATGATGGGCATGGGAGAACCTCTGCATAATCTGGATAATGTCGTTGATGCTCTGAAGATTCTTTATGTTGCGTCTGGATTTGATTACAGTTCCAGGAAGGTGACGCTATCAACATCTGGTCTGGTTCCGGAGATGCGCGAACTCGGGCACCGTATTAAAGTCAACTTGGCCGTATCTCTCAACGCAACGACTGACGCAGTTCGCGATGAACTGATGCCGATTAACAGGCGTTATCCTCTGGCCGAATTGATGGATGCGTGTCGGCGATATCCGCATGCACCTCATCAGCGTATTACTTTCGAATATATCCTCATCCAAGGGGTCAATGACAGCCTGGCTGATGCTAAACGTCTGGTTAAACTGCTTCATGGTGTCAAGGCTAAAGTTAATTTGATCCCATTCAATGAACACTCAGGGTCACCATTAAAAACTCCCGATGAAGACTCCATACGTGCTTTTCAGACCTATCTTCTGGAACGACAGATTGTCGCTATTCGTAGAGCGAGCAAAGGCCAGGATATCTCTGCTGCCTGTGGACAATTAAAAGGGAAATTAGAGAACAAGTTATAAGCCCCTAAGCATAAAAACAAAAAAATACTTATCCTTGATGCTTTCTCAGAAACGGGGCATTAGCCACCAAGACACTAAGACACAAAGAAGGAAAATCATAGATTCAGTGGGTTAGCTTTGTGCCTTGGAGCCTTTGTGGCGATCCCTGGCCTTTTTGCGAGTGCAGCATCTTTGGTTTTAAATTTGATCAGTTACATCTTAAACTCTACAAAGG
>JAGXHM010000033.1 GCA_024636155.1 Deltaproteobacteria bacterium | reverse complement strand
GGGAAAGAACCCCGCCCTACAGCGTATAAGGGTTGGGGATTTTCGGGTTATCTACGAGATAAAAGAGGAGCAACTTCTTGTATGGGTCGTCAGGCTTGGTGATCGAAAAGAGATATATCGCTTTCTTAAGTAGTCAATAGTCTTTGGTCTGCAATTCTTAAATATCAGGGTTTCCAATAATTTCGCAAAACTGCCAATCTGAGCACCCTGAATCAATGCAGTAATATAAATAAGACAGTGACAAGCTAGATAAATAGTTGACTATGTAGAGAGCTCTAACTTAGATTAGAGCCTGTTGTATATTTGATATCCGATGCAGGGGGCAGAGGTTGATCAAGAAAGTTACACAAATTCTATGAGAGCTACCCGCTTGTGCGGTGTGGCTCTTTATTGTTTTTACGGGAGGATTTCATGAAGGAGTTGGCATTATTGATTGTATTTGTACTCTTTTTTGCGAGTACCAGTTTGGCCGCGCCCGCCGCGCCTCAGATGTCTTATTCCCTCAATGGTTTGAACATCACAATTGACTGGACAACAGTGCCGGATGCGACGGATTACACCCTCTACTACGCTGCCTATCCTTACCATGCGGGGGACACGATCTATTCTATGGACAATGGCAATAGTACGACTTTCTCTATTGACCTCTGGTATGGCGTCACCTACATTGCTGTGAGTGTCGGTAATGCACAAGGCAACAGCGACTATTACAATATCAAGTATTTTACAATCAAAAACAGGAGACATTCAAAAGAACATGAGGCTTAGTCCAAAGCTAAAAGCTATTATATTCTATGAACTCTCACGCCGATTATCACCCCAACACCTTTTTCACAATGTATCTCACACTCGTGATGACGTACTCCCGGCGGTTGAATCACTAGCACAACAAACGGGTGTTATCGGAGAAGATCTATGGTTATTGTATACGGCCGCTCTATTTCATGATGTAGGATATTTGGAGCGTTATGAAAATAATGAGCCGCTTGCGGTGGCTCGAGCCCAAGAAATCTTACCAGCCTACAACTATAAGTCCGGGCAAATAGAGATAGTCTCAAGGATTATTATGAAAACGGTTATGCCGCAGCAACCTGAAACTCTTTTGGAACAAATCATGTGCGATGCCGACATGGATTCTCTGGGACGGAAGGACTTCTGGGCTTTGAGCAAGAGGCTTTGCAAAGAACTGGCTTTTTTCCGCCAGCGTGTAGAACCGAGGGATTGGTTGCGTCAGCAACTTGTATTCTTGGAAAGCCACAACTATTTTACTCAGGCGGCACAACAGGCTCGCAATCCTGGAAAGACAGAGAATATACGGAGGCTACGCACAATGATCGCAATGAATTCCAACATTTGAAAACGTGGTGCTCTTGAAGCTTTAGGAACAATGGGACTCTCAACCTTTATAAAAAATTTCAGTTACAGCTTTCACGTCAACAGTGTCAATCTGCTCTGGCAGCAGCAATGAATGTGTGTATTCCAGATAGGCCTCGCGCAAAATGAAGAGTTCAAGCAGGTCCGGGTCGATATGCCCATCCTTACACATATAGGCCATAATCGTAAGAGCTGCCGAGACGGTGTTTGGCTTGCGGTAACCCCGGTCATTAGCAGTCAGTGCCTCAAAAACATCGGCAATGGCAAGTATACGTGCCTGTACTGGCAATTCCGCTGCCGGGATGCCACGTGGATAGCCTTTGCCATCCATCCGTTCGTGATGACCACCGGCAATCTCCGGAACCCGCCGCAGGTGCTCAGGGAACGGCAGTGATTCGAGCATTCGAATTGAGACTGCAACATGGTTGTTGATGACATTCCTCTCTTCGTTAGTCAATGTCCCCCGTGCAATAGACAGATTGTAAAGTTCATTGTCGCTCAACAAAGGCACACCTTCGGCCTGACCTTTGTAATGTACGGTTATTTTTGAAAGTTCTGCAAGACGCTCTCGGGCTTCATCATCAATGAAGGACCCGCCTGAGTTGCAGGCATGAATAAATTCCTGCATTTCATTAATGTTGAATAATGGCGATACCGTCACGCCCGGATTTTCCTCAACTTGCGCCTTCCCCTGATCACGCCGCAAGATTTCCAGTCTGGCATCAACAAGGTGAATTCTGTCAGAGAGGGCTTCGAGACGGGTATGTTTGTCCACGACATATTCCGGGGTGGTGATCTTGCCACAGTCATGTAACCACGCGGCCATTTCCAGTTCCTTGAACTGTTTATCTGTAAAGTTAAGTTCGCCGAACAGGGGACCATTGTCTTCGTTAAGTGCCCTGGCCAGTCCCATGGTGATGGGGGGCACGCGTCGGCAATGACCACCTGTGTGTGGAGACTTGTCATCAATCGCAGTCGCAATCAACTTGACCAGTGATTGTAGTAACTCTTCTAAGCCGTCGATCAATTGTTTTCGTGTCAAGGCAATCGCTGCCTGGGATGCAAGAGACGACACCAGGCTCTCGTCTGTTGCTGAAAAAGCTTGAACTTCACCAGAGGCTGGATCAATAACGTTGATCAATTGTAGTACACCAATAATTTTGTTTTCGTGGTCCTGCAAGGGTACAGCAAGCAAAGACTGCGATCGATACCCGTTTCTAGCGTCGAACTCCCTGGTCCCTGAAAGGTCATACTCAATATCAGCATACGCATCCGGGATGTTAATAATGGCACCTTCATTTGCCGCGCGGGAGACAACCATCCTCATGTTGGCACTACCATCTTCTTCCTCCATGGGAATGGGAGGGAAGGTGATAGCATAATCGCTTGTGCCACCCATGTGTATGTCAAGAGAAGTTGTGTGAATTAATGAGAAATTAAGAAGTTGATCTTCATTGATGTAAAGGCTGCCACCATCAGCGTTGGTTAGTTCCTTAGCGCCAAGTAGAATCATTTCAAGCAATTTGTTGACATCCTGCTCTGCAGATAACGCTTTACCAATGTCATTAAGACGCTCGATACGATGCAATAATTTAATGTCAGATATTTTCCTCATAGGTTCCCTGCAGGCCTTGGGTTTGTTGATGACCAAACTGCCTTGAGAAAAACGCAACTACATTACACGAACGCTGACCACTAGATGTGACTGGCGATCACCGTTGCTATCTCTGTTAGTGCCTCTAACTCCATCTTACTGAAATCCTCTCCCGCCTGATCACCATTGTTCCCTTTGCGACAGACCTGGACGGCACCAACTGAGTTCTCACCTACGATAAAGGGAACACTCATGATCTTTTGAATCGTTTTAGGTCGACTCTCTCTTTTATCTTTTTTATCTTTTGGGTTGGCAAGTTTGAACTGTTCGAAGATCGAAGCGTGTTGAGCCGAGGTGAAGCGATTGTGCATCTGTGGACGTTGTTCACGGACAGTTTCGGTCACAAAGGAACCACGAGTGTTCAGAGGGATGCTACCGGCTTTACTCATTTTGGTCGGCCAGACAAAATGTAAACTGCTTGTTTCGGGATCGAGTTTGAAAAATGCAACTTCATCTTCTTCGACCTTGAACGCCTGCTGCAAAGCGAGAACCGACAGACGCAAGGCCACATCGGGTGTAGTTCCAGCGAGTTTTTTATCCAGAACCTTGCAGAATTCGAATACTTTCATAATAATCTCCGGTGATTGTACTTGATGGCCGACTCAACTTAGGTACGTTTGTCCTGCATTGTAATATCAACCACAAACAATTGTCTGCTAATTATTGTGTCACCTCTTCATGTGGCCCGCAAAATAATGAGACAACCTCTAGTTGGATATTATACCTCCCTCAGTTGACGTGCAAAGGGTGAAAACACTCGTCTCTGTACTCTTTCCTTAAACAGTAACTCGTCCCACCAGCCTCAAGTAACATGCTTCTTTGATCATGGCTGCGGTGTTTTCACTGAAGAGCAAGTCAGTACCGAAGTCTTTGTTTGTACCAACCAATCGTGTAGCCAGGTTGACCGAGTCACCCAAAGGGGTGTAGCTGAAACGTCGGTAGAGCCGAAGTTGCCAACAAGAGCTTCACCGGTATTGATACCGATTTTCGATGACAAAAAAAGTAATTGGCCTCTTTAAACCTTGCCTTGATGCCATTCATCGCCTGCAACATCTCTTGGGCTGTTCCTTACAGTTTATCGAGTTCCATCGCACCATCCCAGTTCGCAAGAGGTGGAGTTAGGCGAAAAACGGCAATACGTTTGAGATAGAGTTCTGAAATGTCGTCTATTGGGGTGATGAAGAGGATTTGATGCAAACACGATTCTGCTGCATCCCAGTCCCGGTTGCGAAACAGTCGAATGGCCTCTCCGCTTAGTTCGACGATTTGGGGATTGTCACACGGGGTAAAGACCTCTACCGCCTGGCTTTTGCCTTTTACAATAACCCGATCGATCAACCGAAGGGCAATACGCCCCTCGATTTGGCGTGCGGTATCACCGCTCACTAAAATTCCTGTATTATAGAGCTTGTTGATGCCTTCGAGTCGAGCGGCAAGATTTACGTCATCACCAATCGCGGTGTAATCAAAGCGTTTAGCGGAACCAAAATTGCCGACCACGGCCATTCCACTGTGGACACCAATACGCATGTGTGTCGGTGGTAAGCCTTCCTTGATGAAGTCTGCCCGCAGCGCATGCATTGCCTTTTCCATGGCTATTGCGCTGGCTACAGCGCGATAGGCCGGATCGTCATCGTCCAGCGGCGCCCCCCAAAAAGCCATGATCGCATCGCCAATGAAGCTGGCCACTGTACCTTCATGCAAGAGGATGATATCGGTCATATCGGAGAAGTGGCGGTTGAGCAGATATGTCACCCTTTCAGGTATAAGCGTCTCGGAGATGGTGGTGAACCCAGCGAGGTCGGTGAACATGATCGTCAGCTCGCGTCGTTCACCACCGAGATTGATGCGCTCTGGATGGGAGATCAATTGATTAACGACTTGAGGGGTGACATAGAGCGAAAATGCCCGCGTGATTTCCTTCCGCCGCACCAATTCGGCGACATATGACCAACCGCCGAGACTGATGTACAGCAGCGGGAAAACGGCGAGCACAGAAACTGCCGGTATCCATAGGTTCCATTTGTTAAAGGCAATCCACACTGCAGCAGCAATGAGGCCAGAAAGCAAGAATCCGATCTGCATGCTGAAGAGCGGGCGCCAACGCCTCATAACGCAGGCACTTACGGCCACAACAAACGCCAACAATGCGGTAATGGCGTAAGTTGGAAAACGGGTAATGGCCTTGCCTCCTAGCACAGTTTCAATGATGTTAGCGTGTATTTCCGCGCCTGGAGTAAGCCAACCAGTACTCGCCAGAAACGGCGTAGCAAAGAGGTCAGCCTGGGCGCTTTCGACTTCCAAGGCAGCCTTAACATCCCGTCCGATGATAATGATTTGATCGTTGAAAAACCCCTCTGGAATTGAGCCCGTTGGCGTCACAACTTCGTGATAAGAGACATATGGGAATATGTGATCGCCGCCAGCATATCTAATCAAAGAGCCAGGCGAAATGCCAAGATTTGGCGTGATTTCAGGATGCTCGCGCAGTAGGCGAATAATAACTGTACGCCAGAGGGCATCGTCTGCTTCAGGAATATGTCGTACCACCAGGTCGGAGTCGAGCGCCACTGAGGCCAGCCCAACCTGCGCCCCGACGTCGGTGAATATCTGAAGGGGATCAACCCGCAGCCATTGTCGTAGCGAAGAAGATTCATGATAGACGCGATCAGCGGAGAGCACGACGTTACCAGCTTGGCGAATGGAATCGGCAAAACGAGTATCGTCTTCACTGTTTGAAGGTTCGGCAAACACAATGTCGAATACGATCACGGCTGCACCGGCAGTGGCTAGTTGATCAATGAGTTCGGCATGCAGACTGCGCGGCCATGGCCATTGCAATCCAAGTTCGGCAAAAGAGGCTTCGTCAATACCAATAATCGTGATTGGAAATGCCGACTTATTAGGTGCCGACGCAACCATCATGCTATCGAGTAATTTATTTTCAAGCTGCTGCCACACCGAGGTTGACAACAGCAGTGTCATAAACCCAAAGGACAAGACACCAAACACCGTCAGCACCTTAACGGGGATGAGGGACGTATTTCGATTTTGCGTCTGATTTTTCATTAATAGTCAGGCTGTTTGCATTTGAGTGGAAACCTCTGTACCTTTACACTGTCCATATATTTATTATAATCTACGTTTGCTACTAAAGTTGTATCTATGGGCTTTTTCGAGAGTCCATAAAAGCCACGTTCTTTCTGGTCCAAAGGTTTTTCTGCTGCTTAGACCCGTTGGTTCGAAGGTCGAAAACCATTCTGCTGAGTTTACACGCAACTTATCAGCATGCAGTCTTAACAACATGGCCTGAGGAAAAAATGAACTGCTTACGGATAGCTCGCCTAGTCGTATTCCTGTTATGTCTGGCGCTGGCTTGGGCAGCAAGTGCGGAATCAGCTGGCACCGTTGCCGAAATCATAAGCATGCAGGGTAAAAGCGAATATCGAGAAGCGGCCAAGCAGGGATGGCGCGACGCTTCTATTAGGCAGAAACTGTCCGAAGGCAATTTTGTTCGGACCGGTGATAGTAGCCGAATGTCCCTCTTGCTCGAGGATCAGACCCAAATTCGTTTAGCTGCGAACAGTGTAATCCAAATCAAACAAGTTGGCGATAATAAAGATCGTGACACTGTCCTCAAACAGAGTAAAGGCCGGTCCTGGACGCAATCCAAGAGAATCCCCAACAAACTCACTATCGAGACACCCTTCGCACTGGCGGCAATTCGCGGTACTGATTGGGAACTGGTGGTTAGCGAGGATGGTTTCTCCACCCTGACGGTGCTCTCAGGAGAAGTGTTGTTCTTCAACGGTCAGGGTAGCTTGAGCGTTGGTGCCGGAGAGCAGGCTCATGCACAAAAGGGCTTGGCCCCTGTTAAGAGACTGTTGAGCAACCCAAGTGATCGTGTGCAGTGGGTAAGTAGTTTTACCGTCGATCCGCGGCGTTATCCGGAAATCAATGGCTCGAAGGATACGACGCCCGGTTCGCCAAGGGTAGGATTACATGCGATCGGCGATCTTCTGCGCAAGGGTCACCTTGCTGCAGCGCGACGTGCTGTCGAAGATCTTGTCGGGCAAAAGACCAGTACTGGCACGGCCCGACTGCTTCTTGCCGATTTTAAGGTGTTGGAAGGCGAGATGAAAGCAGCAATCGACTACCTGCACGCTGGTGCCAAGCAGTACCCCAATGACGAACGTTTCGATGTATGGCGGGCACGTATTCACTTGGCTCGTGATGAGATCGCGGCAGCCCGTTCTGCACTTGCCGATGCTCGTGCTCGGCACCCGAAGTCGGTGGAAGTGATGCTCGCCACCGGCGAACTCGAACGCTTTGAAGGCAATGCGCCAGCGGCCACCGAGGCCTATCGTTCTGCACTTGTCGTAGCACCGGATTCGCCGCGTGCATGGCACGGCCTTGGTGTTGTGCAAACCGAGCGCGAAGACGTGGCCAAGGCGCGCGACAGCCTTAAACGGGCGATTTCACTCGGCCCGCATGGGACGAATTCCCTTGGTGAGCTTGGCACGCTCGAGGTCTTTGCAGACAACCTTTCTGCTGGACGTGCTGCCTTCACTCAAGCGCTCGAGGAACGGGCCGATGATTACGTTGCACTGACGGGCCTCGGTCTGGTGGAGCTCAAATCCGGCAACACCGATGAGGCCGTGACCCAATTGCTTGCTGCGACGCTGATCGAACCACACTATGCTCGGGCTCAAACTGCCCTGGCCGTTGCCTATTATCAGTTGGGACGGGTGCCTGATGCGTTGTTTACGCTTTCTCGCGCCCGGGAGCTTGATCCGAAGGACCCGCTACCTGATTTACTTGAAAGCATGATCCATAACGATCACCTGCAACCAGGTGATGCACTGGTGACAGCGCGCCGAGCGCTGACCCTATTACCTTACCTCAAATCGCTCAACCAGGTAGCGACTGACCTGAAAGGTAGCGCTAACCTGGGCAGCGCACTCGCCCTTTTTGGGTTGGAGGATTGGGCGCGAAGCACTGCGCAGGACTCATATTATCCGTTTTGGGCTGGCAGCCATCTCTTTTTAGCTGATCGCTATGCCGGAGATTTCAACAAGAAATCTGAACTCTTCCAAGGGTTTCTCTCCGACCCCGTAGTGTTCGGTACCTCCAATCGGTCATCCACCCTCATCTCGCGCCCCGGCGCTTACTGGGACCTCGGCGCCCGTTACAACACCAGCAATGACTTTAGCCTTATCGAATCGACTGTCACTGCTAACGGCTACGCCAATGAGGGTATGCCCTTTGCCTACTTTGTGGAAGCCATTCACGACGATACGCGGCCCAATGATGTGGCTTTCGATGCCGAGGCCAACACCTTCACGCTGGCATTTGGTGTTCGCCCGAGCTACGAACTAGGCCTATTCGCCTATGCTAACGTCTTTGACGCCGATATTGACCTTGGCACTAAAAGTACCGTTCAACAGCACATAGATGGTCGTAATAAGCGACTCGATCTTGGTGCAAATTATCGTTTTGGTCCGCAGTCGCAGGCCTGGTTTAAACTTGGTATAGGTAATGAATCGTCGACGGTCGATACGCTCAAGAACGTGGCAACTATAAACGGCTTGGCCACCAATACCTCAAACTTCAAAACTCAACCAGAGCAGCACGACCTACAATTCCGCCACACTTTTTCCGCAAATGAGCAACACGAGTTGAGTTGGGGGGCGGAAGCTGGCCGGATGGAAAAAACCAACACATTCATCCAGGAAAACTTTTTCCATATCGGTGTGGGGATCGTGCCTTCTGACTATCTCGATCAGCGCGACGAAGATCGTTCTCAATACATCTGGCTCTCTGACCGTTTTCGCGCCAGTGAGCGCTTGAACCTGCAAGTCGACCTCGCCTGGCAGCATTACACCAAGACGCGCGATATCAATATCTATCGCGACAGTATCCCACCGGAGACGCAATCTTTCCCAGAGGATTACCACCAATCAATTGTGGCTCCACGGCTTGGTGTAACGTATAACTTAGGCAATGGTGCAACTCTTCGCGGTGCCTACCAGAAATGGCTGCGCCCTGCCTCCTTTAATTCTCTGGCTCCGGTTGCCACTGCGGGTATTCCCATTGATGATTCGCTGGTATTTGCTGGCGGCACGCTTTCCCGCACCCGTGGTCAACTCGATTGGGAGCTATCGCCTTCATGGTTTATGACAGCTTTTGCCGATCACAAAAAGGTGGAGAACTTGAGTTCGCCACTCGATGGTGTTCTCAACACTCGAACTGACGTGACTGATCTTGATCGTCTGCAGCAGAAGAGCATTACAAATCTGGCAGCGCCCGATCAACTTGAGGCAACACCGATTTTCTCGCGTGGCACGGTAAACAGCGCTGGCGCAATCTTCAATCATGTCTTGTCGCGTAATTTCGCCGGTTATTTCGGCTATACCAACACCGATTCTGAAAACACCAGCACGACCTACAGTGGCAAGAAGATTCCTTACCTGCCGGAGCACCGCTCCACTTTGGGCCTGACCTGGGCGGGTGACCAACGCCTGATCGTTAGCGGCCAGGCCGTCTGGCGTTCAGAACGGTTTCGTGACGAAGCAAACCGGATAGCGCTATCCGAGGGTTGGGACATGACGCTTAAGCTGCATTGGGAATCCGTAGACAAACGCTGGAATGTAGAAGGCTATGCAGCAAATCTGTTTAATCGTGACGCCGATGATTTGTTTGGTGTGAATTTGATTGCTAGATTTTAGGTGAGAAATTTGAAAATGGGATCCCTTCAAGGGGAATATAAAAAAGCACTGAGGCTTTTTTATGGGGGTGGCCATTTTTACATACATACTTGACGCAGACGGTGATTTAGGGGGCCTTGGTCTGGCAGTTACATGGTCAGAGCAGGCTGTGGTAGGTAGAGTGTAATAGCTGGGGATGCGAGCAATAAATCGGAATAGAGAGATAAGGAAGGAAACCATGAAAAGAGTGTTGTCAGGATTGATAGCTGGGTTTTTGATGTTTAGTGGTTTGGCTTGGGGCAGCATACCGCAAATCACAGCAGGTGGAAATTCTTCCTTCGCAATCGATTCCCAAGGCAATCTGTTTGCCTGGGGCAGCGATGAATTTGGTGTGCTTGGTCTGGGGCGGGGGCTTTCGAGCGCGGTCCCAGTTTTGACACTTCAGGGTCAGCAATATGAGCAAATTTCCGGTGGACTGAACTTCGCCATCGGTTTGAAAGCCGATGGCGCTCTCTGGGGGTGGGGAATTAATAGCAAAGGCCAACTTGGCGATGGGACGACCACGAATCATTCCGCCCCGGTTCGGATTGGCGCCGGTTACAGTGCTGTCGCTGTTGGTTACTATCACACTGTAGCACTCAAGAATGACGGCTCGCTATGGACATGGGGTGGGAACTCTTCTGGAGCACTTGGTGACGGGACTTTGTCGAAACGCGCTACACCAATGCAGATTGGAACTGATTATATAACCATAGCGGCCGGCCCATATACTTCAATGGGCATTAAAACTGACGGAACTCTCTGGGCATGGGGAGAAGGTTATGGCAATACACCAGTGCAGATTGGAACTGGCTACAAGGCTGTAGTGACTTCCCGTTACAATACCTTAGGCATCAAGACCGACGACTCCCTCTGGGGTTGGGGTAGCAACTCTTTCGGCATGCTTGGTGATGGGACGACCACGGAACGTTCCACCCCAGTTCAGGTTGGCACTGGCTACCAATCCGTAAAAATGGGGAACTGGCACGTTGTCGCACTCAAAACCGACGGCACTCTCTGGGCGTGGGGGAGCAATTCAAGCGGACAGTTTGGCATAGGTAGTCACGTTTGGTACAGAGATGGGGTCCAGAAATTGGTTGGCAGTGGATATATTGACATTGCGGCAGGGGGCAATTACACCTTAGCGGTTAAAGGAGATGGCTCTCTCTTGGCCTGGGGGGCTGACGTAATGGGCCAGTTGGGGGACAACGGGGAGGCTGAAGAGAGCTGTGGTGGATACACCAATAATGGGGTCCTCTATGATTTAATATGTAGAACGACGCCAGTGCAAATTGGCAGTGGATTTTCATCTGTCGTCGCTGGTCCTTCATTCGATATTCTCAATTTTGCCATCAAAAATGATGGTACCGTCTTCGCTTGGGGTGACAATAACTATGGAGAGCTTGGGCTTTCGAGTAATAGCCATACTGCCCCCGAACAGATTGGCTCCGACTACCGGGCAGTTGCAACCCAGACCTCCTGGTCAGGACATTCGGCTGCCATAAAGTCTGATGGTACCTTATGGACATGGGGAGATAATGATGATGGCCAACTGGGGGATGGCACCCAGACCAGTAGGAGTGTACCGACAGAAATCGGGATTGGGTACACCCAAGTCGCGGTTGGTGATGGTTTTACTGTCGCCCTAAAAACTGACGGTAGTTTATGGTCCTTTGGGGGTTATCAATTCGGAGAATTGGGCATTGGTGAATGGCAGTATTTTAATGATCCTCCCCACCTTATCCCGACCTTCATCGGGAGCGGGTACCGCGCAATATCTTCCGGAGATTCACATACCCTCGCATTTAAGGACGATGGTTCTCTCTGGGCCTGGGGGCACAATTATTACGGTCAGCTTGGAGATGGAACGACCCAAAACCGTAACAGCCCGGTCTTTATCGGGTATGATTTCACGTCTATTTCAGCAGGATTTTTTCATACCATGGCTTTAAAGCAGGATGGCAGTCTCTGGGCTTGGGGGCACAATTATTACGGCCAACTTGGTGATGGGACGTCGGAAAATCGTAGCAGTCCCGTGCAGATTCCTGGCAACTATGCATCAATCGCGGCTGGTCGATATTTTTCCGCCGCCCTGAAGGCTGATGGCAGCCTGTGGGCATGGGGAAATGGGAGCCTTTCGGGTTTGCAACTCACCCTGACCCCGCAACAGATCGCAACGGGATTTGTTGCTGTGGCAATAGGAGATAATTCGATACTGGCAGGGAAATCCGACGGAACCCTCTGGGCTTTGGGGGGGAACTCCTTCGGCCAACTCGGCGATGGCACATTTGCTGAGCGTCGCTCTCCAGTGCTGGTGGCTGACACCAATGTTGCGGGGTACTTCAATTTGAACTTCGGCACGACACCCGATATCCCTCCCGAGTCACGAGTCCCATTCTTTGTCGTAGCAAACGGCGAGATCACCGATACCAGCGCCACGGTCAACACCACTACCCAATTCAATGCTGCCGATGTCGGCCAGTGGGGCGATGTGTTTGTCACGGCGATGGTGCCCTCAGGATCGCTCGATGAAACCTTGGCCGCAACTGAGAAAAGCCAGTTTCGATCGATGTGGTCGCTATTTTGGGACTGGCTGTCGATTCCCAAAGCGTATGCTGAGGTACTTTTCGAGCTCGTGCAATTGACTCCAGAAGGTTGGCAGCCGGTAACTAACGGCCAGCTGATCCCCTATGCCACTGGCGTGTTGGGCGATCAGCTCGCTGCCCAGACCATCCTTAACGGCACCGACACCACCAATCTCAAGGGCGCTGAGTTTTGTCTGGGTTACGGTAGCAACGCCGAGGAGATGAACGAGGAAGGAAGGATGCGAACGGTCGCCACCATCCCCGACCTGAGCGGAACGACTGCAAATACAGGGAGTTGCCTCACTATAGCACCCGTTACCCCAATAATTGTTGTCACCGCCCCGGAAATGTCTTATACCGTCAATGGCACACATCTTTCCATCTCTTGGGATTCAGACCCGGAAGCAACGGGATACAAGTTAAATTATGCCGTAGGTGCCTATACTGGCCCCAGTGATTTCTTTGCAATGGATTTGGGGACCCAAACAGGTTTTTCCTATGACTCTTTAGTGGAAGGTCAGACGTATACAATTGCGATCCAGGCGTATAACGACATTGGCGATAGCGGTTACTCAAATATCGAAACCTTTACAGTACCTCAACCACTTGTGCCACCTGCCCTATCATACACAACCAATGGCCTGAACCTCAACATCACTTGGTCCACCGTACCAGACGCTACCGGTTACACGCTTTACTATGCACCTTATCCCTACACTGGACCTGACACCATTGAAAGTGTGGGCATGGGGAACGCCACGTCTTTTAACATCGACCTCTGGAACGGGGCGGCTTACTACATCGCTGTTAGGTCCAACAGAGGACAGGAGAGTAGTGATTATTCAAACATTAAATCTTTCGTCATTGGTCAACAATAAGGGTTTCCTGAAAATCACGACTTCTGAGACGAAAATGGGCTTCTTATTGATAGAGGTATGTAGGAAACAATAGACAGCACAGAAAAAGCTGTTACAAGTTCAATGAACACTCGGCCTTATGAACCCTCATAAGGCGGGACACTTGCCCTGCTCCTACCGCCTCCGGTGAGCGGGGCTTTTTTCTTATAAGTCAGGATATTTAGGATAATTCTTTACATGTTCTTTGTGCTGCCGTAGGTTGATGTCTTCCTATATGTCACCATTTGCAATAACACATGGTGATCAACGGACAGCATTCTTATATATATTGTCGCAACTCGTTCTCAGATGACCTTAGGATATTTAGTAACCAATGAACGGGTGTTACAGCATTATAAGCTCTCCTTGGGTAGTCACAAAAATGCCATCTGCAATCGTGCAGATGGCTTGTCGTTAATCGATTATATTTCCCGAAATTCTTATTCACCAATCAATTGAGACACTCACCAAGGTACGCTGTCCGACCTCAAACATCAAAACACAAGGTGTCGCGGAAGTTGTGTCAGGAACTTTTCACCAGTCAGAACAACCCAATGCGGGCAACTCCCGTCGTCTTTTAGGGACTGTCCCGAGTATCAACAACATTAAAATCATACCGCCCCACACCCTGCACCAAAAGATACTTCGCTGTTTCTGTTGTCAGATTAACAACCCTGTGCACGCGTTCAACAGCCACCTCACAACGTTCACCGGGACTGAGTTCAGCGCGTTCTGAAGGATCTTGATACTCGACAGCAACCTTCCCCTCCAGACAAAGCATCTTGTCAATCACCTCCGTATGAAAGTGCCAGGCCGTCGCCTCTTCACCGTCAAGAGCCAGGATCCGAACACGGACATTCTCACTATCAAGGATGACTTCATCGCGGTCATGCATAGAGTCTCCACGCTATTGATAAAAAGCAGACCTTCAGACGGTTGCCAAATGCGCTGGCATGATCTCCCCGGCTGGGCTCACGTAACGAACCTCACAACAAAGGTTAAAGCCGATCCGTTGCTTCACAGTTAGTCGGATATGGGCAATCAGATTGAGAACATCCTTTGATGTGGCGCCATTGAGATTGACGATAAAGTTGGCGTGTTGATGAGACACTTCAGCGTTGCCGATGCGAGTCCCTTTAAGCCCCGCCTCTTCAATAACCCTACCGGGCGGGCCAACGCTCGCATGCATCTCGCTGGTACTGAGAAAAACTGAGCCACAATTAGGCTGTTTACGTGGAAACTTGTGCCGTCGTTCGCGCAGGTCCTCAAGCATTAACTGACGAATAAGCTGCGGCTCTTGACGAGCACATTCCAGTTCTGTCTTGACCACCACCGCACCGCTACCTTGCAAGGCACTCTGTCGATAGGAAAAGACACACTCATCGCGACTGAGCTCAACCTGCTGCCCTTGTTGGTCGACAATCCAGACCCGACGCACGTTCTCGCCGACCCCCTTACGTTGACTGCCACCATTCATCAAGACCAGGCCACCGAGAGTGCCGGGGATACCAATGGTGTGTTCGAGGCCAGACAACCCGGCGAGCATCGCTTTACGCGCCAGCCCTGGCACCCAGACACCAGCTTCGGCCGTGATCCTGTTACCTTTGATATCAATTCGGGAAAGTTTCTGGCCAAGCTTGAGAACGATGCCACGCAGACCGGCATCATCAAAGAGTAGATTGGTGCCCTGACCAATCACCAGCAGTGGAATCTCATAGCGACGCGCAAAGCTGACCACCGTCGCGACTTGATCGACAGTCACCGGCTCAACCAGCAGGTCGGCAGGGCCGCCGATTTTCCAGCTGGAATGCTCAGCGAGAGGCGCATCAAAAACCGAACAGACAACCTTGGCAAGCTGCTCAAGTTGCTTCTGGTACCTGTCTAAAGAGAATGGAGAGGTCATTAAGAGCCTGCCTGCGCAATCAGTTCATACTTGGAGACGGTTGTTTTTTGGCCACCGGCAACTTCGCCAGGAAGACCACGTGCCGTAAACCACCCCGCCCCGGTTTCTCATGACTCACGGTAAAACCAGCTGTTCGCAAACGTTTATCGAAACCCTCATCAAAGTTCTCACCCCAAATCGAGAAAACCCCTCCGGGCTTCAGGGCTGACCGGGCATTATCAATGGCTCGGCTACCATAAAGAGGGTCTTTGAGCTTGTCAGTATGATAATGAGGTCCCTTGTAGAGGTCAAAGACAATCGCATCAAATTTTTTGGCATCATCACCCTTGGCCGCCTTGCGCACCAACTCCGCCACGTCAGCAATTTCGACACGAACCCTTGGGTCGCTTGCAGCACCATCGGTGAGTCCGGACAGAGGCCCCTGGCACCATTGCAGGACAACCGGATGAAGCTCAGCGACAACCACCTCGGCTGTTGCCGGCAGTGAATCGAGAACAGCCCGGAGAGTGCAGCCCATGCCCAAGCCTCCAACCAACACCCTTGGCCGAGCATGAGTTTTAAGATGTTTGCAGCCGAGTTGGCCGAGCACCACTTCAGAGCGGTTAGCCATGCTGTTCATCAGGACCAGACCGCCGACGGTAATCAGAAAATCGTGGTCATCGCGTTGGCGCAGTTCAAGTACACCTTCGTCGGTATTGATGCTTTCAATCGTCTTCCAGGGTTTAGCCATGAGGAACCCATAAAAAAAGGGGACAGGCACCTGCGGAGCCAGTCCCCTTCATTATTCAGCAATCTTGCATCGGGAACAGTCCCTATTGCGCTTCTTTCAGGTAACGGTAATAATCCGAATCGGTGGAGATAATCAGCCGACCATTGTTCTGGATCGACTTCTTATAAGATTCCAGAGTTCGTAGAAAAGTATAGAACTCTTTATCTTTGTTGTAGGCATCAGCATAAATTGCGGCTGCTTCAGCATCGGCACCGCCGCGGACCTCGAGCACCTTACGGTAAGCTTCGGAGCTGATCTCTTTAAGCTCACGCTCCATCTTGCCAAGGATCTCAGCCTGCTCGCCCTCACCTTCGGATCGATACTGGGCTGCGACCTTTTTGCGCTCGTTAATCATCCGTTCGTAAACCCGGGTACGCACCTGCTCGACGTAATTAATGCGCTTGATCTGCACATCGATCAGCTCGATGCCATACTCAGGGGTATTGGCCCGGGCCTTGTCAAGGATTCCCGCCATGATCTCTTCACGACCAACCATGGTCTCCTTGGCGACTTCCACCCCTTCCACCTCGAATCGCTCTTCGCCCTTACCATCCTGCGCCTTGTAATTGCTACCACGCACCAGCTCCACTAACAGGCGTCCCGATACGGCATCGCGCACCACTGAATCGATAATATCGTCGAGGCGGCTCATAGCACCGCGCTCGGTGGCTACCGTCGTGTAGAAAAGGAGTGGATCTTTAATCCGCCAGCGTGCCGTAGTGTCGATCCAGATAAATCTCTTGTCCTTGGTCGGAATCTGGTTCGGAGCACCGTCCCATTTCAGAATGCGTTTTTCGAAACGACTGACTTTCTGCACGAAAGGTATTTTGAAGTGCAAACCAGGTTCGGCGACTCCCCCTACCGGCTTACCAAACTGAGTGAGGATCGCCTGTTCCGCCTCGTTAACAACGTAGAGACCATCCATACCAATAAAAAGCACGGCAACGACAATAACTAAGAAAATAGGTGCTTTCATTATTTGGCCCCTCCTTCCGATGATTTGCGCAGAGGAAGCAACGGCAGGAGTCCACCACTTTTATCATCCATAACGTAGATCTCATCCAGGCGGGGCAGAACCTCCTCAAGTGTCTCCAGGTAAATCCTGCTGCGGGTTACCGACGGTGCTTTGCGGTATTCGGTGAGCAGGGCTAAAAAGCGATTGGTTTCGCCGCGGGCCTTGTTGACCCGCTCAACAGCATAACCTTCGGCTTCCTGCAGGACTTTCTTTGCTTCACCGCGGGCACGAGGCACCTCGCGATTATATTGCTCACGGGCCTGGAAGATCAGACTCTCCCTCTGCTGCTCAGACTCGTTGACCTCGTTGTAGGCCGCCTTGACCGGATCAGGCGGCGTCACATCCTGAAACTTGACGGTGACGATGCGTACACCGATATCATATTGATTGAGAGTGGCCTGCAGGTTCACCTGAATATCGTTGGCCAGATTGGCACGCTCAGTGGTCAAGACCTCGGTAACGTTGGCATTGCCGATCGACTTGCGCACCATCGCCTCGGAGATGTCGCGGATAGTTTCGACCGGATCCTTGATGCGGAAGATAAATTTGTACGGGTCAGCGACCTGGAACTGCACAATCCACTCAACATCACTGACATTGAGGTCGCCGGTCAGGGTCAGTGATTCCTCTTCCAGCCCTTGCTTGGTGAAGGTCGAGCGCACATCAGGTCTAACGGTACGAAACCCGAACTCTTCTTTGAGAACCCGTCCGGTCTGCACCAGATAAATCTGGTCAACACCGAACGGGATTTTGAAGTGCAGCCCCGGGTCGACAAATCCGGAGAACTTGCCAAAGCGTAAAACCACCCCGGTCTCTTCGGTGTCAACCTCGTACATACTGGTGTAACCGCCGATAACAATCAGAAAGATCGCGATGACTATCGGCAGAAAGGTCTTTTGCGAGTTAAACTTCTGCTTTAAATTATTCTTGATCTCGATGACTTTTTTTTCAAAGTCCTCACTCGAGGGACCGTTGCCCCAATCCTGCATTTTAGACTCCTTTGGTTAATAGAAAAATCACATCTATTTATCAGGAACATTTATCCATCAGTTCAGATGTCAATCAACGTATATTTATAACAGGTTTATCCGACGAAACAAAGGAAAGTGCGACACTTTCTCAACGCGTAGCTGCATTCACTCCCGAAAGATATCCTGTTGACCAGCATTCCTGCAGGTTAAAACCTCCGGTCGGACCGTCAAGATCAATCACCTCACCGGCAAAGAAGAGGTTCGATACCTGCTTCGAGCGCATGCTACGCATATCGATATCTTTCAGTGAGACACCCCCGGAAGTGATAATCGCCTTACGGAAACCTTCGCAACCAGAGACATGCAGCTCAAACTCTTTAAACAAAGTCAGCAGGCGTTGCCGTTCCACCCGAGTTACCGAGTGGCATTTCTTCTTCGGATCGATACCAACCAGACGCAAAAAGACCGGGATCATGTCACGCGGCAGTAGATTACCCAACGAGTGACCGAACTCATGGTTGCTCTGTTCTGCAAACTCACGCTGCAAGCGCTTATCAAACAGATCGGTAGCCACGGCGGGCTTAAGATCCAACAGCAACTTGACCGTGCCCTGTTTGAGGGCATCGCGAATGCGGCTGCTCATATCGAGGATAATCGGGCCACCGATTCCGGACCGGGTAAAAAACGCTTCGCCGAAGCGTTCATCGACCTTTTTGCCATCAACACAGAGGGTAATTTTGACATTTTTGAGATTGAAGTGGCTGACCTCTGCCGTCCAGGGGGCGCTTAATTTCACCGGCATCAAGGCCGGCTCGGGCGTCACCAAACGATGGCCGCAGCTCCTGGCCCAGGCGTAACCATCGCCCGTGCAACCGGTTTCCGGGTAAGACAGGCCGCCGGTTGCGACAACAACATTGCTTGCAGAAAAAGTCCCGACCGTCGTCTCCACGGCCTTGACCACATCGTCATCAATCAGCAGTTTTTTCACTTCGCACGAGGTGCGCATTGCAACTCCGGCATCACGGGCAAAGGCAATCACTGCCTTTTGCACATCCTTTGCCTCGCCGTGCTCGGGAAAAATCCGTCCACCCCGTTCAATTTTAAGCGGCACTCCCTGTTCTTCGAAAAAAGCCACCACATCCTTGACACCAAAAGCGTAGAGCGCCGTGAGCAAGGACCGCCCATTGCGGCCGAAAGGCTCAACAAATTTACGGGGGTCCTCTTCACTGTGCGTGACGTTACAACGGCCTTTCCCAGTGATGAGGATCTTTGCTCCGCACTGTGCATTTTTCTCCAGCAACAGAACCTTGGCACCCTGGCGTGCGGCAAAACCAGCAGCGAACAGCCCGGCAGGGCCGCCACCGATCACGATGACATCATATTGATTCATACTCGATCCATTCTTTTGACAGACAATTTATCCACATAAATGCAGGTAAGATAACAGGTTTAAGCGAGGAATCGGCACTTTAACTGAAAACATACAATCTTAGACCATGACAGCGGTGACAAACATGCCTATAATAATTACCCTTACCCAACATATTACAAGAGGAAGCCCATGAGCGACGAAATATTTGACGATCAGGAAATGAGTGAAGAAGGTAGCTTTGCCGAAATGTTTGAGCAAAGCATGGTTGGTAAAACCGAGCTTGAACCAGGCCAGAAGATTGACGCCAAAGTACTGCAAATTGGCAACGAATGGATCTTTCTTGATGTCGGCCAGAAGGGCGAAGGGGTCCTCGACCGCAAAGAACTGCTCGACGACGAAAACAATCTGACTGTCGCGGTCGGCGACCAGATAAGTGCCTACCTCATGTCGCGCAAAGGCGGCGAGATGCGCTTCACCACCCGTCTCGGCAGCGGCTCTTCCGGGACAGCACAGCTTGAAGAAGCCTGGCGCAGCGAAATCCCAGTAGAAGGCCGCATCGAAAAAGAGATCAAGGGCGGCTACGAGATCAAACTGCCAGGCAATGTTCGCGCCTTCTGTCCCTTCTCCCAGATCGGTCTGCGCCGCCAGAACGAATCGGAAGAGATTACCGGAGTGACTCTTTCCTTCCGTATTAGCCAGTTCAGCGAGCAGGGCCGCAATATCGTCGTCTCACACCGGGTCATCCTCGATGAAGAACGCCAGGCGCAAAAAGCCGAGTTGATGAAAACCCTCAAGGAAGGCATGCTGGTCTCAGGCACAATCACCAACATCCGTGACTTTGGCGCCTTCATCGACATCGGCGGACTCGAAGGTCTTTTGCCGATCTCCGAAATTTCCTATAGTCGGGTGGAAAATATTGAAGAGGTACTGCAGGTCGGTCAGGAACTTGAAGTCGTCGTCAAAAAATGTGACTGGGAGAATGAACGTTTCTCCTTCAGCCTGCGCGATACTCTTGCCAACCCATGGGTCAAAGCTGAGACCAGCTACCCCGCCGGTTCAACTCACACCGGGACGGTATCGCGCCTTGCTCAGTTCGGAGCCTTCATCACCCTGGGAGAAGGCATTGATGGCCTGATGCATATCTCAAAAATCGGTGGTGAGCAGCGCATTAAACATCCCAAAGATGTGCTGAAACTCGGCCAAAAGTTACAGGTCACTGTGGAAAAGATCGATCTTGCTGAAAAACGGATTTCTCTGGTTCCAGTCAGAGACAATGCGGACGAGTCACAAGAGACCTCATACGAAGAAAAAACCACAGGCGGCATGGGCTCTTTTGCCGACCTGTTCAAAAATGCCCAGAAGAAGAAATAACGACTATTGCAACAATTTAGCAAACGTAAAGAGGGACACTTGCCGCTTATAAAATGGCAGGTGTCCCTCTTTAATGATTGTGACGATGAAATCTACCGAGCCTCTTACCGGCGAAAATCACATCAGCCCAGCAGATAATCAGGAAGGCACACGTCTCGGCGTGGCTTTTGGACTGGCTGCCTATTTGATCTGGGGATCATTCCCGATCTTTTTTAAAGCTCTTGAAGGTGCGACACCGCTGGAGATCGTCTGCCATCGCATCTTCTGGTCGGTTATCTTTCTCTTGATTCTGGTCACCATCCGCCGGCGACTTGGGTTAATTTTCGTGACCCTTCGTAACCGTCAAACCTTGCTGACTTTGTGTGGCTCGACACTGCTGATCGCTACCAACTGGCTGGTTTTTATCTACGCAATCCAGCACGGTGAAGTCCTGCAATCAAGCTTGGGATATTTCATCACGCCACTACTTAACATTTTGCTTGGCTTCATTTTCTTACGGGAGAGACTGAACCGTTGGCAACAGTTCAGCGTTCTGCTTGCCCTGATCGGGGTACTGAATCTCACCTTCCATCATGGCCAGTTCCCATGGATCGCCCTGACACTCGCAACCTCTTTCGGCCTCTACGGTCTGTTGCGTAAAGTTGCCAAGGTCGAAGCAATGATCGGCCTGACGGTCGAGACTCTTCTGCTCGGCCCTTTTGCCCTGGCCTACATTATTTATCTGACAACCCAGCAAGAAAGTTCATTCCTGGTGGGAACGCTTCGACTCGACCTGCTCCTGCCTCTCTCCGGGGTCGTCACCGCCATTCCTCTGCTCCTCTTTGTCGCCGCCGCTCGTCGATTACAGTTGGCGACCATCGGCTTTCTGCAGTACATCACACCCTCCCTGCATTTTATTCTGGCGGTTGGCCTCTACAACGAAACCTTCAGCCGTGGACACCTGATCAGCTTTCTTTTCATCTGGGCGGGATTGGGGATTTACTCAAGTGATGCGCTCTGGAAAAGTCGATTTTCCTGGCAAAGAAAACGCAGCTCCATTCCCTCATGAAACAGAGTAGACCCCCAGAATAACAAGCTTCGCGACCGCTATGTAGCGAACAAGCTTACCCAAGGTCACCAGAAGGGAGAACCTCCAGAATCCCGTTCGCAAGATACCACCAACCAGACAAAGCGGATCACCGAGCATCGGCACCCAGGAAAAGAGCAGTGCCCAACTGCCGTAACGAGCAAAATATTGTTCAGATCGTTGTTGGCTTTCAGGGCTGACACGCAAAACCCGCTGCACCAGGAAAGGGCCACCCCACAAGCCTATGGCATAGGTCGTCAACGCACCACAACTATTGCCAACCGTCGCGACGGCAACAACGATAGACGGGTCGAAGCCGTTGATCAGCAAAACAGCCAGCAACCACTCACTGCCGAGAGGCACCAGGGTTGAAGCCAGGAAGCTGAGCAAAAAGAGCGCCGGGTAGCCATGTTCAAGCAGCCACTGTTCCAACAGAAGTATTCCTTTATGGAGGGCATTTATGCCATGATAGGATCACATTGATCTGTCACATTATCTTGGCACGAGGTCGCCATGCGCCGAAACACTTTCGTTAATTTTAGCCTCTTTTTTTTCATTATCCTCTTTACTGGTTGTGACTCTGGGCCACAAATCGCTCCGCTTGGCCAGGGTGCTGTGGTGTTGGCGTTCGGCGACAGCCTCACGCATGGAACCGGAGCCGCTGAAGAACAATCATACCCCGAGGTCCTAGCCAACCTGCTTGGCAGGCCGGTCATCAACGTCGGCATTCCTGGCGAAATTTCCGCCGCCGGTCTCAAGCGGCTGCCCGGTATACTCGACGAGTATAACCCGACGCTGGTCATCCTCTGTCACGGCGGCAATGACTTCTTGCGTCGACTCGACAAGGATCAAACCATCAGCAACCTCAAGGCGATGATTGAGATGATCCGGGTTCGTGGTATCGATGTGATACTGGTTGGCGTACCGAAACTTGGCTTTGGACTCACTGTGCCACCATTCTACGCGACGATCGCAGAGGAACAAAAGATCCCTTTTGAAGGAGAGATTCTCGCCGACCTGCTGGGCGACAACAGCATGAAAAGTGACGCTATCCATCCCAACGCCACCGGCTACCGTCTGATGGCCGAGGCGATTTACGAAGTTATCAACAAGGCACAGCGGAAGTAGGGCGAACATTGGCAGAAGCAAAACTCGACAAATTTATTCCTTGCAATCGAGCTGCAATGACACAACGTGGCTGGGACGAACTCGATGTGCTCTTCGTCAGCGGAGATGCCTATATCGATCACCCGGCTTTCGGCACAACGCTTCTGGCTCGTTTGCTTGAGGCTGAAGGTTTACAGGTCGGCATTCTGGCACAACCGGACTGGCGCGATCCTGAGGCCTTCAAAGTCATGGGACGTCCGCGGCTCTTTGCCGCCATCTCTGCCGGCTCCATGGATTCAATGGTCAACCATTACACCGCGGCAAAGAAAGTACGTAACAACGATGCCTACACCCCGGGCGGTCGCGCTGGCGCCAGACCGAATCGCGCGGTGATTGCCTACAGTGCGGCGATCAAGGGCGCATTCAAGGGGTTGCCGACGGTGATTGGTGGTATCGAAGCGAGCTTGCGGCGACTCGCGCACTACGATTATTGGGACAACAAGGTCAGGCGCTCGATGCTGGTTGACAGCAAGGCCGATCTGTTGCTCTTCGGCATGGCGGAATCCGCTCTGTCCGAGCTGGTTGAACGCATGCTCGCAGGCGAAACAATCGACAGCATCACCGACCTGCGCGGCACAGCTTACCTGGCCAAGGCCAGCCCTGACGATGCCATCGAGCTGCCCACTTACGAAGAAGTCACCAAGAGCACCGACGCTTACAACCGCGCCTTCAGGTTGGCCTCCGAACAGAACAATCCTTTCAGCGGCAAGGCGTTGTTCCAGCCCCATGGCGACCGTTTGGTCGTGGTTAATCCGCCAGCCATGCCGCTTACGGAAGAACAACTCGATCGCATCTACGCCCTGCCCTTCACCAAGTTGCCACATCCTTTATACAAAGAACCGATCCCGGCCTATGGACAGATCAAATTTTCCATCACCAGCCACCGTGGCTGTTGCGGCGGCTGTGCCTTCTGCGCGATCACCCATCACCAGGGGAAAACGATTCAGTCGCGCTCCGAAAAATCTTTGCACGAAGAGCTTGATCGTTTGAGCCGCCACCCGGAGTTTCGCGGCACGATCACCGATGTTGGCGGACCAACGGCAAACATGTACGGCATGCATTGCAACGACCCACAGGCCCAGACCGTCTGTCGCCGCGAGAGCTGCCTCTACCCTCAGATCTGCAAGAACCTCGATACAAACGACAAACCGGCCGTGGCGTTGTTGCGCAAACTGCGGTCACATCCGACAGTGAAGCACCTGTTCGTCGCCTCAGGGGTTCGCTTCGACCTGCTTAACCGTCAACCAGATTATTTTGCCGACCTGATCAAGTATCACGTTGGCGGCCTGCTCAAGGTGGCTCCCGAATCAACCAGCCCGAAGGTAACAAAGATAATGCGTAAACCAGGACCGCAAGTTTTTGAACAGTTCCTACAGCGCTTCCGGGAGCAAAGTCTCGAACTTGGGAAGAACCAGGCCGTTGTTCCTTACTTCATCAGCTCTCACCCCGGTTGCACTCTCGATGACATGATCGATGTTGCGCTCTTCCTGCGAGAAAACAACTTGCGCGTGGAGCAGGTTCAGGAGTTCACGCCGACCCCGGGTAGCCTGGCGACCTGTATCTACCATACCGGTCGTGATCCTTTTACCGGTGACGCGGTTCACGTCCCGCTTAACGCAACAGAACGACGTCGACAAAAGGCCTTGCTGCTCTGGCACCTGCCGGAAAGCCGCAAGGATGTGATCGACTCTCTCAGACAATCTGGCCGGGAAGAATTAATCGGCAGGTTGACAAATGATCAAAAACTGTCCATCGGCAAGCCATCCAGGCCCCCCAAGCAACGGGCAGAACGCAAGCAGAAGAGATGATTCAGGGACGTTCAGCTCCTGACAAGACTAGCTTTTAAAGCCCATATCGTTATGATGTTCCAGTGTCGTGTCAATGATGAAATGACGTAATGCAGCGCTGTTATTTTTTGTGTCAGCAAGGCATGTCTTGAGTTGCATAGTCGTAATTACGTGACTTAAGACATAACGAAGCTGGCGCGAAAAAGAACAAGTTGGGTGCGTCAGTTCGTCGTTGTCACGGCAATAGTACCGATCAACAGATAAGCAAAGGGGGTTATTATGGAACGTATCCTTGATGAAATTGAAGTGCGAGTGCTCGGTTGCCTGGTTGAAAAGGACCTGGCGACTCCCGAGTACTACCCACTGACCCTCAACGCACTGACCAACGCCTGCAATCAGAAGTCGAATCGCGATCCGATCATGCTGCTGGATGTCACCGATGTGGTCCGGGCGCTCGACAGTCTTCGGCAAAAGCAGATGGCTCATCAGTCGGCTGAAGGCGTACGAGCTGCGAAATATTGCCATAATCTGGAAAGTGTGCTGGATTTGGACCTGGAAGATCTGGCGATTCTTGCCGAATTGCTTTTACGTGGGGCGCAAACCGTTGGTGAGCTGCGCAATCGGGCAGAGCGCATGCATCAGGTGGGTGATCTGCAGGCGGTTGAGGAACGACTTCAAAACTTGATGGAGCGGGAAGAACCACTGGTAACTCGCCTGCCACGCCAACCGGGGCGTAAAGAGCAGCGTTTTGCCCACCTTTTGTCTGGCACTCCTGAGATTGACGAAACATCGGCCCTACCTGTTGAACCTGCCAGGATGAAGATTGCAGCGGAGAATGATCGCATGACCAAACTGGAGGAAGAAATCATCTCACTCCGTACTGAACTGGATGAGATGCGCAGCCAACTGCAAGCCTTTCAAGCCCAGTTCGAATAAACCGCTCATAATCGACGGTCAACACGATGCCTGAACTCGCCGTTCTATACGACCCGCAAGCTGACAGCTGGCTGCACTTCACTGACCTCCTTGAAGTGGTTGAAGTCCACGCGCCAGAGATGGTTCTTCCCTCTCTGGAGTTCATTGAACAGCGCGTGGAAAAGGAAGGGCTCTTTGCTGCTGGCTTTGTCAGCTATGAAGCCGCGTCAGCTTTTGATGACGCCTTGCAAACCCATCCGCCGAGCGATTTCCCCTTGCTGCGTTTCGGAATATTTGCTGCAGTAGCAAAGATCGACTTGCCAGCTCCGGTCAGCAAAGCTGATTTTCTGGACTGGCATTCTGAAGAGACTGCCGCTACCTTTTCCGGGAAAGTCGACGATATCCGGGCCGCCATTGCCCGCGGCGAAACTTACCAGGTCAACCTGACTTTTCCACTGACCTGTGATTTCTTCCAGAACCCCTGGCCATTCTTTTTACAACTGGCTCACGGCCAACAGGCCGGTGGTGCTGGCTACCTGCAAACGGACCGATGGGCGATCTGTTCCGTCTCTCCGGAGCTATTCTTCAGCAGGAACGGTGATCGTTTGAAGATGCGTCCGATGAAAGGGACTGCACCACGAGGCCGTACCCAGGAGGAGGATCTTCTGCAGGCGGACACACTACAAAAATCAGCCAAAAATCGCGCTGAGAATATCATGATCCTGGATATGGTACGCAACGACTTGGGACGGCTGGCGCCGCCTGGAGAGGTTCACACCGAAGAGATTTGCAGCCTGGAAAAATATTCCACGGTCTGGCAGTTGACTTCGACGGCTACCGCTCGCAGTGAGGCATCTCTGGCAGAAATTTTTCAGGCCCTCTTTCCCTGTGCCTCCATCACCGGCGCCCCAAAAGCTCAAACCATGCAGATCATCACTGCGACCGAAGCAGCTCCTCGCAATATTTACACCGGCACCTTTGGCTGGATTGCGCCAGATCGACAAGCCCACTTCAATGTCGCCATTCGTACCGTGCTGATTGACCAGCGAAACAAGCGCGCTGTTTATGGCGTCGGTGCTGGCATCACCTGGGCTTCGGACAACGCTGAAGAGTATCAGGAGTGCCTCGACAAAGCCGCGGTTCTCTCTCGACCGATCAGCGCTTTCGCCCTGATTGAAACCTTGCGCTGGACGCCTGGAAAAGGCTACTTCATCCTGGCCGAGCATCTGTCCCGCCTGCAAGCTTCGGCTGACTATTTCAACATTGATTGCAAAAGAAAGAACGCCAACAAATATCTACAGTCTTTGACAAAGAATTTTCCACAGACACCACAACGGGTCCGACTGCTACTGCACGGTAATGGGCAACTGGAAGGGACGTTTACGACGATTGGCCCAACTCCGCCATTACCGATAAAAATACGCCTGGCAACACAACCAATTGACTCACAAAATGTCCTGCTCTATCACAAAACCACGCAACGGCAGATCTATGAGGCTTGTCTTGCTGAGAAGAATGATGCTGATGAAGTTGTGCTCTGGAATGAAAGAGGCGAAGTGACCGAGTGTTGCACAGCGAATCTGGTGGTAGAAATATCCGGGAAGCTTGTAACACCACCGGTAAGCAGCGGTCTCTTACCAGGGACTTATCGTGAGTTCTTGTTGAAACGGGGCACTCTGACAGAACAGATCCTGACGTCTGATGATTTGCGCAACGGTTCTCGCATCTACTTGATTAATGCCGTCCGAAAGTGGCGACGAGCGGTTCTTTGTTAGCAGTGCCATACGCAAAAAACGGGCCCCACATCTTTCTGCGGGGCCCGTTTAGATCATTCAGCTAACCTCAAGCTTTCGAAACGTTGGACGCCTGAAGACCCTTGGGACCATTCTCAATTTCAAAAGTGACGCGCTCGCCCTCAGCCAGAGATTTAAAGCCGTCTCCTTGAATTGTAGAAAAGTGGACAAAGACATCAGCTCCATCCTCCTGAGAAATAAAGCCGAACCCCTTTGCATCATTAAACCATTTCACTGTTCCTTCAGCCATTTCTACTTCTCCTTCTTTCTGCTCAAGCCATTGAGCCTTGTTTGGTTATGTCTGTGGAATAAACCTATTATTCAGACATAAACTTCTAAGATGTTTTCTTATTAAACCAATTAAATGTTCAAATGCAAGCCTTAAGACTCCTTACTGGAGAGACACTTGATAAAATCAGTTCAACAATTTATGACAGATGCGTTTATTTCTCTTTGAACAGGAGGCTCAAAAAAGATTATATTACCAACTAGCAGCCTGTCGGACAATCAATGAACTGGCTGCAAATTCGCCTGTTTGGACCATATCTCAGCTCCTTTTCGACCAATAGCTACGGCTATTACTCTCAAATGAGCTAAAATCTGGTCTCAAACATCCAAATTTTCGCTT
>JAGXHM010000032.1 GCA_024636155.1 Deltaproteobacteria bacterium | reverse complement strand
CTTTTCGCCCATCCCCGTCGACAGTACCGCCTCGATTAACGTCACCTGCAACATTCCGTCGCAGAACCCACAGGCCCCCCTGCCTGTCACCATCTCCTTGAGCCCGGGCAATTCTGGCAACTTCGCTCAACGATCGATGCAGTCGGCAGGTGGCGATACCCTCTTTTACAATTTGTCCACGAACGCCTCTCTCTTCCCCATCTGGGGCGACGGTAATGGCGGTTCATCCGCGCAGACCGCCTTCGTCACTAAGGACATGCCCTGGACCGCGACGCTCTTCGGCCGCATCCCGGCGCGCCAGAATGTCAGAGCAGTCAGCTACAGCGACAATATTACTGTCACTATCGATTTTTAATTTTCTTTCAGCATTCACCTCAACGGATCCTTTTACAGACAAGAGGGACGTTCCTGCTTTATTGTTTTAAGACAACTGACTTGCTATACTCCACCCCATGCCAAGACAACCCCGAATAGATATCCCCGGATTACTGCAACACGTAATCGTCCGTGGCATTGAACGTACAGAGATCTTTCGTGACGACGAAGACCGCAATAACTTCATTGCGCGTTTCAATCGATTACTTGTTGATACCGGAACCGACTGTTATGCTTGGGCGCTCATCCCAAATCATTGTCACTTCCTTTTGCGATGTCATGGCACTGGATTGTCCCGATTAATGCGTCGGTTGCTAACCGGACACGCTGGCTATTTCAATCGACGTTATCATCGCTCTGGTCACCTGTTCCAGAACCGTTACAAATCGATCATTTGTGAAGAAGATCCCTATCTCCTCGAGTTGATTCGCTATATTCACCTTAATCCACTCCGCGCAGGCCTGATCTCGCAACTTGAAGAGTTGGATAGTTTTTCGTGGAGCGGTCATTCTGTCATCATGGGAAAGCAAAACATGGAAGGTCAGTCGACTGACACCGTTCTTGGACTTTTTGGAAAACGATTGAAATCCGCAAGGGCGAATTATCGCCAGTTTATTGCCGATGGCCTTGCTATGGGGAATCGCCCCGAGTTGGTTGGAGGCGGTTTGCGTCGGAGTCAGAAGGAGTCGCTGGCTTCTGGAAAGATAGAAAACTTTGATGCTCGTATCCTTGGCGGTGGAGACTTTGTTGATGAATTACAAAGGGAGACTCCTTTAGTAACAGGTCAAGGCGATCGAATGTCACTCGATGGCCTGCAAGAACAAATTGTTGCTCTGTATGATTTGACCAAAGAACAGCTTAAAAGACGTGGGCGGAAAAACCTGGTGTCTGATGCGCGCGCATTGTTCTGTTATCTGGCGATGACAGAGCTTCGGATCACTGGCGCTGACGTGGGACAATTTCTGGATGTTGGAAGTTCATCAGTGAGTCGGACAGTGCGGAGAGGCGAGAAGTTGTTTCTGTCGAAGACGGTTTTGCAGGCGTGGTGGAAGGCATTAAAGCAATAAAGCAGGAGCGTCCCCCTTTATTTTTCCTATGGAGTGAATTATGGTTTCAAAAGAGGAGATGGATAAGTTTTTGAACTCTGAATTCCCTCAAACCAAGTGCACTGTGGAGTCGCTTGGAGATAAATCATCTACCGTCAGACACAAAGTAGGCTTCAGTGAATTGCGTCCTGGAGGCACGGTTTCCGGTCCAGTTTTAATGACAGTTGCTGACGTCGCACTATACGTAGCTATTCTCGGCGAGATTGGGTTAATACCGCTTACGGTAACAACTAGCCTGACAATCAACTTCCTGAGAAAACCATCTTCAGAAAAAGACATTATAGCTGTTTGCAGCCTGTTAAAGGTTGGTAAGGCATTAGCTGTTGGCGAGGTAGCATTATACTCAGAGGGTGACGCGGAAGCCGTTGCGCACGCTGTTGGGACTTACGCCATACCGCCATCAAGGCAAAGCTGACAATGCAATCAACGCGGACGAAAAAAAACTCTGCATCAAATTGACAAACAGTTCGGTGGTGCACGCAAGCTCGCGTCGCCGCCGATTATCATGAACCGTTGGGCGTAAGATGAATATGAGTCAACTCACAAGCATTATTATTGTTTCCTGGCTTGCGGGCCTGGCAGGCTTCGGCGGCGGTGTTATCGCTTGGGCCACAGGCGGTGCAAACACAGAGACAAAGCGTGAGGTAACTCACGGTATCATTGCCTTCGGCGGCGGAATCCTCATTGCAGCAGTGGCTTTTGCACTGCTCCCTAAGGCAATGGTCACGCTTAGCCCCGTTGGTCTTGGTGCCACTTTCTGCGCCGGCGGGCTATTATTCTGCCTTTTGGATGCACAGCTGAGCAGGAGTGGCGGCACGAAGGCTCAGTTCCTGGCCATGCTCATGGACTTCCTGCCTGAAGCACTCGCTCTTGGTGCAGTTTTTGAGGAGGACCAACGATTGGGCGTATTACTAGCCGCCTTTATTGGTGCCCAGAACTTGCCTGAGGGTTTCAACACTTTCCGGGAGATGACGACGACCGCCGGTATCAGTTCTCGTGTGGCACTTATGACTCTGCTGGCAGTCAGTCTGCTCGGTCCGGTTGCCGCATGCGCTGGATACTTTTTTCTTCAGGGTCAGGCAACGGTGACTGCGAGCATCATGACTTTTGCCGGAGGCGGCATAATGTATCTCATCTTTCAAGACATTGCTCCGCAATCGAAGATCAGAAAACACTGGATACCGGCACTCGGCGCGGTTCTGGGTTTCGCCGTTGGAATGATCGGAAAACAGTTACTCCATTGAAAAGGTTATGTGGTTTAAGGTTGACCATGAAAGCAACTAAGAAAGAAAAGAATCCCTATCTTTTATTATATTGAAGGTAATCATATGGCTAAGGTTAATGAAAAATCAGAACTTAGAACTTCACATAGAACAAAAAAAAATAAGGATTGGAAATTAGAACTTTTTGCTTTAATCGGGTTTTGTATTTCTGGCGCAATATTTATTTTATCAGGCATACAAAATGGAGATTTTTTAACAATAATCGGAAGTTCTGTGTGGATTTTTTCTTGTGTCATATGGATGATTCCATATAAACGATATTTTGATAATTCAAATGACAAGCCAGAGAGTAAATATCAAACACCAAAATAAATTAACTAAGGCAAATGAAGGTGCGCCGCCACGCTCTGCGCCTTTGTTTGCAGGTTATTTGTGACGTTATGCGTATCTGTCAGCGGCGACAGCCACTCCGATACAAGCGGAGCAAATAAGTAGTCGTGTCACTCGAAAAACGCGCATATTCTCAGCTCGTTCAGCGTTGCCGCTGATTTTGATCCGTTGGCCATTCTATGGGACTGACCGTAAGAAATAATATGTCATATGCACACATTGTTGCGCTGACATCACTGGCCATGATTGCCTTTGCGGGAAATTCACTCCTCTGTCGTGTCGCCCTGAAACAGACAAGTATCGATGCCGCGAGTTTTACGGCAATCCGTCTGCTCTCCGGCGCGATAACTCTTTGGCTCGTGGTACGAATGAGGAACGGTACCCAAAGCGGTCGCGGCAACTGGATATCTTCATTTGCATTATTTGCCTACGCTGCCGGATTTTCTTTTGCCTATATAACCCTACCCACAGCGACTGGTGCGTTGCTGATTTTTGGTGCCGTTCAGGCAACGATGATTGGCTATGGTATTTGGGTGGGTGAGCGTCTTCTCAAGCGGCAAACCGTTGGCCTTGTGCTTGCCATAAGCGGGATTGTTGGTCTCTTTCTGCCAGGGCTTTCAGCACCGCCACTGATGGGGTCCCTCTTGATGTTGGGTGCCGGCATTGCGTGGGGCATCTATTCCATACGCGGAAAAGGGGCGGGCGATCCTACCAGGGTAACAGCGGGGAATTTCCTGCGGACTATTCCAATAGCGGGGGCATTGAGTGCCTTGACTTTTCATAGCAGCTCACTGGATAGCGCCGGATTTTGGTATGCGGTTTTGTCAGGCGCTCTGGCCTCCGGAATAGGGTATGCCGTATGGTACACAGTCGTGCCTGCGCTGAAAGCTACCAGTGCTGCGACAGTGCAGCTCAGCGTTCCGGTCATTGCTGCTTTAGGAGGAGCCGTTTTCCTCGCTGAGCCCATAACTTTGCGTCTGATAGTGGCCTCTATCGCTATTCTCGGTGGAATATCGCTCGTAATTCGCAATAAAAGTCACACATAATGGCACCCAACCATTCAAGCAAGCGGAGAGAAATTATCAGCTGAAGACCTCGAACAGCCCGGTGTTTCACGCGAGGTGTCAATTCGTCGCTTATCTCAAGCCGTTCGGCCTGAAAGGTAGATAATGCGTCTTTTATTCATCAGAAATAGTGCATCAAGGTAGCGGCTATAGAACAAGAGTTTCTGTAGGCTCTGAAACTCTGTAAAAAAAAGGATCCCTGCATGAGTTTGATTGAAAAGAATGTTGAAACTCACTATGCCCGTCACGGGCTTGAACTTTCAATCCTGACCGCTCTTGAAGAGACGGGAGTCGATTTAGACCATCTTAAAATATTGGACCTTGCTCCCATTGATGAATTTCACATTGGTGGTCGCAGGTTCACACTCGAACTTGCTCGACAACTAGGTCTCAATGAGACCATGCAGATCCTGGATGTCGGTTGTGGTCTCGGCGGTGCGGCCCGCTGTCTTGCCGTAGAGTTCGGCTGTAAGGTGACCGGGATCGACCTTTCCGAGGAATATTGTCGGATTGCCAGTATGTTCACGCAAAAGCTTGGTCTTGATTCTCACGTCTCCTACTACCAGGCAAATGCCCTCGATATGCCCTTTGAAGATGGGACTTACGATCTACTCTGGACCCAGCACGCGTCGATGAATATCGCAGACAAAAGTGAACTCTACGCCGAGATGTGGCGAGTCCTGAAACCGGGAGGGAGGCTGGTGATCTATGATGCTCTTGCCGGAGATGGCGGACCGATCCATTTCCCCGTGCCCTGGGCTCGCGAAGCCAACATCAGTCACTTGATCAGACCGCAGCAGTTGCGAATTATACTTGAGGAAACTGGCTTCGAAATTTTGAGCTGGCAGGACACCACTGAAAAAGGTCGTTCCTGGTTCCGCCGCATGGCAGAGAAAGTCACCCGGCAAGGCTTGCCGCGCCTCGGCATTCATCTGCTGCTCGGCGCTGATTTTAAAGTGATGGCGCAAAACCAGGTACGCAATCTCGAAGAGAACCGTATTGCGCTGATTGAAACAATCGTGCGACGGCCATTATGAACAGCTGTGATACAAGGAAAGGAATAACTTGTGTCTGATGATGTGCTCAGGAAAACAGCTGAAACAGCCGCTCTCTATGGCGGTGTTCCCGCAATGAATCAGGGACTCAAGGTGCTTTTGCAAGATATAAAGGATGTGGCCTCTCACAGATGAAAGTTGAGCGACTGTGCAAGCTTCTGTTAAGGCGTTGAAACTTTGAAACATTGTTTGCCAGAAATCGCAAAACAATGTTATTATTTCGCGCTAAAGTAAAGATGTTCTGTCACGCTGAAAGCGATTTTGTTGCTCGTCAACAGGTCGCTATGGCGCCTGGCTAATTCGGGAGAAAAATCCTTTTATGAGATCGTCAACTTCGTTGCGCAGCCTGGATGCAGGTCGGTCAGCAAAAGAGAAGAACTTGCCACTGATCTTTGGTCTTGATCGACACCATAACGTTGTCTCTGTCAGTGATAACATCCCTTTCGATCAGCAGTGGCAAACTGTTCTGATCGGCAAAAGTCTTGAGCAGGTTAGCGCTCTGCGGCATTTTCATGCTCTCTTGGCCAAGGGCTTCTGCTTCAAATCGTTGCCTGTCACGATTGAGGACCGTTGGTATGTGGCTGAATATGTGCAGGACAGTTCTGAAGATGATTTGGCCGGAGGGGAGTTGGTCCTGAATGCTCTTGGTCGCTGCAGTGAAGCCGCAGTGGTTATTCACGACTTCGTGCAAGCTATTGACCCTTTTTCTCTAGATGCCGGTGGTGGCCTTATCCTGGTTGATCGTGCCGGGTTTATTCTTATGGTCAATCGTGAATTTGCAGATGTTCTTGGACTACAGTCTGTCAAAATGGTCGGGTGTCATATCAACGAATCCTACCCTGATTCAACTCTGTCGCGCTTGCCTAAGGTCATGGATTTAGGTAAAGCCGAAATTGGCGAGCCTCACGAGTTGAATGGCCAGCATATCGTTGCCAGTCGTTGGCCGTTGATAAAAAATGGCAAAACCTTTGGAGCCTACGGCAAGGTCCAGTTGCGGGAAGCCCCAAACGCCTCGCGTTTTGCCAGCACCCTTCCTTCTGCAGAGGGCAAGTCGAATCGCCGTGCTATTGCTGGCCACCGTCCAACTGCACTCTATAGTGTCGACCAGATTGTCTGCCAAGGGCAGACCATGCTGAATCTTAAAGAACGTCTCGTGCGGATTGCCAGTCGTTCTTCAACTGTTTTGCTGACGGGTGAAAGCGGAACTGGCAAGGAATTGTTTGCCCATGCCATCCACTCGGCCAGCCGTCGAAGTGACGGTCCTTTCGTAAGGGTGAACTGCGCTGCTATTCCTGAGAATCTGTTGGAAGCCGAGCTTTTCGGTTACGTCGAAGGGGCCTTTTCAGGTGCCAGACGCGGAGGACAAATCGGTAAATTCGAGCAGGCTCATGGTGGCACACTCTTCCTTGATGAAATCAGTGAAATGCCACTCGCCATGCAAGCTAAACTACTTCGCGTTCTGCAGGAACGCGAAGTCGCTCCACTTGGTAGTCAGGATATCCGTTTTGTAGATGTCCGTTTCATTACGGCGACCAATTGTGATCCCTTGACGCTTGTCAAGGAGGGGAGGCTCCGTTCTGACCTCTACTACCGGATTAATGTCGTGTCGTTACCGATCCCGCCATTGCGTGAGCGTCCAGAAGATATCTTCAGGCTTGCCAGGCACTTTGTCGAACAGTTTAATGCTGAGTTCGATCTGAATGTCCAGGGGCTGAGCTCTCGTGCCTGGACAGCTTTGAAAGCTTATCCTTTCCCGGGTAATGTCCGTGAATTGCGGAGTGCGATAGAGAGTGCCTTCAACATGGTAAACGGGCCTTTTGTCAGGCTGTATGACCTTCCCGCTCCGATTGCTGACCTCCACAGCACTGATGATACAGCTGTTCTCAGTGACGATGAGCTAAGCCTTAAAGCTACAGCTGATCTTGGGGAACGATCACTGCAGGACATTATGGAAGAGATTGAAAAGAAGCTGATCCTTGTGGCCATGGACAAAGTTGGCGGCAACAAACTGGTCGCTGCTAACTTGTTGGGAATCTCTCGTCCCGGGCTATACAAGAAACTTCAGAAGTATAAACTCCACTAAAAACAGTGTAGATATTCTTTTAAAGCGGGTTGCGGGCCGAGGTGATATTGACACCTCGGCCCGTTTTGTAGATGTGCTGGAAGATGAGTATGTCATTACTATTAACAGTCGTTATACCAATGTAAACAACTGGTGACATCGTCAAAAGAATGCCGGTTGCTGAAGAACTTTTAATCTTGATATAATCCCCTTTTAATACAGAATCTTACCGTGAAGATTAGATCTCTCTTTTATTGTAAAACATTGTTTGGTATTTGTTTTGCACTTTGTTATTCTTTGTCATATAAGACTCATGACCCGTGCGATTATTCTGCAGAGTCTGTTAGCTCCGGAAGGAAGACGATATGGATGAGAACAAGCCACTAATCAAGGTTGATAATATTTTTCTATCGTTTGGCGGTGTACACGCTTTGCGTGAAGTCTCCTTTGAAGTCCGTCCAGGAGAACTCTTCTCGATCATTGGCCCCAATGGCGCGGGCAAAACGTCGATGCTCAATTGCATCTCTGGTCGCTATCAACCGCAAAAAGGGCAGATCACCTTCAAGGGTGAGAGCATTATCGGGCTGAAGCCCAATGATCGCTGCAAGCTCGGTATCGGACGAACCTTTCAGAATCTGGCACTCTTCAACCACATGACCGTACTCGATAATATTCTGGTCGGTCGCCATCACCTGCTGAAGAATAATTTTCTGACCGGTTCGCTCTACTGGTTTTCCGGCGCGCGCAATGAAGAGCTAAGACATCGCCGCGAGGTTGAAGACATAATCGATTTTCTCGAGATTGCCCATATCCGTAAGTCGATTGCCGGAACACTTTCCTACGGCCTGCGCAAGCGGGTTGAGTTGGCCAGAGCGGTCGCCTTGAGCCCCGATCTGATCCTGCTTGACGAACCGATGGCGGGCATGAACCTGGAAGAAAAAGAAGATATGGCCCGTTACATCATTGATCTCAATGAAGAGCTGGGCATGACAGTGATCATGATCGAGCACGATATGGGCGTGGTTATGGATATCTCGCACCGGGTAATGGTTTTGGATTTCGGTCGGGAAATCTGTACCGGGTTGCCTGAAGAAGTTATGGATAACGAACAGGTCAAGACCGCTTATCTTGGTATCGGCCTTGATGACGAGATAGAAGAGAAGTCTGGAGAGGTGGCTTGATGACCGTGCAGCAGACAGCCTGTGTCGATGTGAAAAAACATGACACCTTCCCCAAGTTGCTCGCACACAATGCCGCCAACTGGCCTGACGAAGTGGCTTTGCGTGAGAAGGAATTCGGAATCTGGAACGCTTTTACCTGGGCTGATTATAATCGCAACGTCAAATTTTTCGCCCTCGGTATGCATAAACTGGGGATAGCTCATAACGATTCGGTCGGTATCATTGGTGACAATCGGCCTGAGTGGGTCTACGGCGAAGTTGCCTCCCACGCCTTACGGGCGATGATTTTCGGTATTTATCAGGACTCTCTCAATGAGGAAGTTGCCTACCTGATTAACTACGCTGGTGCCAAGATCATTATTGCCGAGGATGAAGAGCAGGTCGACAAGGTCCTTGAAATAACTGAAGAGTGCCCCTGTGTTGAGCATATTATTTACTGCGATCCGCGTGGTATGCGCAAGTATGACGACCCCCGGCTGATGAGTCACCTCGATCTGATGGCCACTGGTCAGCGGCTTGATGAAGAACAGCCCGAACTCTACATGCAACTGGTTAACCAGGGCAAAGCCGAGGATGTGGCGATTCTCTGCCCGACCTCGGGAACCACCTCCAATCCGAAATTAGCGATGTTACAGGCTGGCCCCATGCTGGAACATTGTGTCGCTTATCTTGAGGCTGACCCTAAATTTCCAAGTGACAACTATGTTTCGGTGTTGCCGCTTCCCTGGATCATGGAACAGGTTTATGCCGTAGCTCAGGCGCTGATCAGCAGGATCATCGTTAATTTTGTCGAAGAACCGGAAACCATGATGTCGGACTTACGTGAAATCGGACCGACTTTTGTACTCCTCGCGCCGCGCGTATGGGAATCGGTCGCTGCTGATGTTAAAGCCAAGATGATGGATGCGACAAGATTCAAGCAGATGATGTACCGGTTCGCTATGAAACTTGCCGACAAGGCCGCTGCTGAAGAGCAGGGCAAGCAATCAAAACTGGCTTACTGGCTACTATTTCGGCCCCTGAAGGATCGGCTTGGTTTTACCTACCTGCGTTCTGCCGCAACGGGCGGTGCTGCCCTCGGACCCGATACTTTCAAATTCTTTTTGGGTATGGGGGTGCCGTTGCGCCAACTCTATGGTCAAACCGAGTTGGCTGGCGCTTACACTATCCATGAAGCTCATGATGTGGATTTCGACAGTGTTGGTATCCCGTTCCGTAATGCCCAGATACGTATTGATAACCCGGATCATCATGGTGTCGGTGAAGTGGTGGCCAAGACTTGCGGGATGTTTCTCGGCTACTACAAAAACCAAGCGGAGACAGATGCATCCTTGGACGACGGCTGGATGCGCACTGGTGACGCCGGTTACTTCAAGAAAGAGAACAACCATCTGGTCGTCATTGATCGGATCAGTGACTTGGCCGAAACTTCAAACGGCGACAAGTTCTCTCCCCAGTTTATCGAGAACAAGCTCAAATTCTCCCCTTTCATTGCCGAGGCAGTGGTGCAAGGCGATGGTCGGCCGTATCTGTCGGCGATCATCTGTATTCGTTTTGAAATAGTTGCGAAATGGGCAGAGCAAAGAAATATTGCTTTTACCAACTACATCAATCTCTCCGCTCAGGAGACAATTTATGAAATGGTACAAAGAGAGGTGGAAACAGTTAATAAAACCCTGCCTTCTGCACAGCAAATCCGCAAATTCCTTTTGCTCTACAAACAGCTTGACGCCGATGACGGTGAGTTGACCAGAACCAGAAAGGTACGCCGTGGTGTCATAAAGGAAAAGTATGCCGATATCATTGACACCATTTATTCCGATCAGGATGTCGTACATATCGATACGATTATTACTTTCCAGGATGGCAATAAGTCGCGCATCCAGACCGATGTGCGGGTTGTTGACCTGACGCCTGGGACTGCAGCAAAAAAAGCTGTGTAAAAAGTTCTGTAAGGGGAAACGGGAGCCCAATTATGAATTATGAATTATTACTACAACTGATTATCAACGGGCTGATTGTCGGCACCCTTTACGGGGTCGTGGCCATGTGCTTTGTGTTGATCTATAAATCGACCCGGGTGGTGAACTTTGCTCAGGGGGAGTTTCTCCTGATCGGTGCCTGGACCTGTTGGGCCATGCTCGTCAAGTTTGAATTGCCGTTTTATGTGGGTTTCCCGTTGACGCTGGTTTTTATGATGGTGTTTGGTATCGTGCTACAAGTACTGGTCTTGCGGCCGATGATCGGTGAGCCGATTATTTCTGTGATCATGGTTACGATTGGACTCTCAATGTTCTTTCAAGGGCTGGTCTCCTGGATTTTCGGTGGTTACACCAAGGCCTTTCCCGAGGTTTTTGAAACTGCGTCGGTGAATATTGGCGGGCTGCAGATCGAAACGGCTTATATCATGAGCATGTTTGTTTCCCTGGTTATCATGATCGCTTTTTACTTCTTTTTTAAATACTCACGCATGGGCTTGGCGATGCGCGCCACTGCCTTTGACCAGCAGAT
>JAGXHM010000031.1 GCA_024636155.1 Deltaproteobacteria bacterium | reverse complement strand
GGATCATGTCGACGTGGTTCTGCTCACCCCGGCTTGAGGCATCTGCAATCAATCCGTGGGATTGATCCAAAGAGAAATCGAAAAAGCCGGTATCGCCACCGTTGGCGTCAGCATCGTTCGCGAGTTCACAGAAAAGGTTCAACCGCCACGCAGCATCTACCTGAAGTGGCCTTTTGGTCATCCGCTGGGTGAGCCAGGCAATATCAAGCAACAGCGAGCAGTTGTTTTGGAAGCTTTCAGGGCGCTCTACAGCATCACCACGCCTGGTGAGATTGTTGATCTGCCGTTTCGTTGGCGGCGACATGATTATGAGGGTTATGAGGAGCCGGATGCTTTAGCTTTGGGACGCAAAGAATAAGGGTCCACAGAGAAACCGCTTACAGGGATCAAGGGGATAAAAGCCAGCGGATAATGACCCTTTTGAATTTTGCCGATTCGCAAAAACAACACTTTCCCCTTTATCTCCACCCAACCCACGGTTATCCTTACATCATGCGTACTATTCTCACCACCTTGCACAGCAAGTTCATTCACAACAGCTTGGCCCTCCCCTGCCTCGTCGCTTATTGCGGCACTGAATGCGGTGAGTTGCTGATCCGCGAGTTCACTGTCCATGAACCACGTGAATCGATTCTCTCCCTGCTGTTGGCCGAGAGCCCTGATGTTATTACTTTTTCAGTCTACATCTGGAACCGACGGGAGACCCTGGATCTGGTTGATGCACTGGCGGTTGCCCGTCCGGAGTTGCGCATCATTTTGGGCGGCCCAGAAGTTTCCTTTGATGACGATACGATCTTTGATCGTCATTCCGGGCTTACTGCATTGGTCAGAGGTGAAGGAGAAGAACCGCTACGTACCTTACTCAGTTCCTGGTATCAGGGGTACCAACCGAGCGCGATTCCGCGCACGGTTTTACGCGATGGGGCAGAACTCATCAGCGGGATGGATAGCCCACCTCTGGGCAACCTGGATCTGATCCCCTCACCATTCCAGATGGGCCTGGCGGATCTGAAGCGCGGCTTTGTTTACTACGAAACCAGTCGTGGCTGCCCGTTCCGTTGCAGCTTCTGCCTCAGCGCACGCGACAACCAGATGCGCTCCTATTCGATGGAGAGAATCTACAGCGACCTGCTCTTTTTGATGCAGAACCAGGTTCCCAAGGTCAAACTGGTTGACCGCACTTTCAACTACGACAATAAGCGGACAAGAGAGATTTTCAGTTTCATCCTGGAGCACAATCAAACAACACATTTCCATTTTGAAATAGCTGCTCATCTACTCGATGAACAGACCCTGGAGCTGCTGGACACGGTTCCAATCGACACCTTCCAGTTTGAAATCGGCGTACAATCGACTTTGGAAAGCACACTCGACACCATTGGTCGCAAGGTTAACCTGACAAAGCTTGAAGAGAATGTGCGTCACCTGCGCAAAAGTGGACGCATCAACCTGCATCTCGATCTGGTCGCCGGTCTGCCCGGTGATCGTTACGACAGCTTCCTCGCATCGATTGACCGGGTGGTCGCCCTCACCCCACAGCACCTGCAGATTGAGCCGGTCAAATTACTCGCCGGTTCGCCTCTGCGCGATCAGGCCGCAGAGTTGCAGATACGTTATGATCCGAATCCGCCGTACACGGTTCTGGCCAATCAGGAATTAACCTTTACCGAGTTACAGAAACTTCAGGAGGTCAGTCGGCTTATCGACCTGACCTACAACAGTGGTTGTTTCCAGGCGTTCCTGAATGAGCTAAGCAATGAATCCGGCTCCTTTGCCACAGGGCTGGCCTGGCTGGCGGAAGAATGGCGCAGGCGCGATCTATTCCGTTTCCCACTGAGTCGTCAGGCGATCTTTCAGAATATTTTCGACATCATCCGGAAACGCGCCGAGGAGACATCGTCAACACGTCTGGTTGAGTGTCTGGCCTACGACTACGCCTGTTGTGAACGTATCGTCACCAATCGCATCCCGGCTTTTTTTGATACCAAGCTCACTCCAGCAGAGCAACAATGGGTAAAAAAGACGGTTCAGACCAAAACCGAAGAAATTAAGGGGCGCGGGATCAAACTGCAGTACTTTGCCACCATCTTCACAACGATACACAGTTCGACGAAACGAGCGGTTTACCTTTTCTACTATCTCACTGAAACCGGACAAAAAATGCGGGTCGAGGAATGTCATTACAGCTTAGAATCACATTGCTATGAGTGAACAGCATGCCAGCTTCAAGAAGGATTTTATTGATCGGATCGGGAGCTTTCTTACACTGCAGGGTATCTAAAAATTGCGCAAAGCTGCCAATGTCAGGCACTCAAAACAATTCGAGCGGACAAATAGTAAAGTTTGGTACTTGAAGGGCTTCAAACTCCAGCAGTCATAAAATCTGGCTTATTTATCAGTTTTTTGTAAAATTCTCCGCCTGAAAGATCAAAATCAGAGTAAGTTAGATTCGCAGAATTCGAATGGCTTTGTCGCTAAATCCAGATCGCGGGTGGTCCTTTGGTCTAAACTCGTTATGAAGTCAAGTGGTGGTTCCTTTTGCTAATCAAGTTATTAAAATATTTTGACAATAAATCACCTGCTCAGGTAACGACCCTTGGTCTTTTTCTCCTGGCCACGGTGGCGACACTCGACCATCTCACCGGCTATGAACTTTCATTTTCAATTTTTTACATCCTGCCTATTATACTTGTAACCTGGTATTCACAACGATGGGTGGGTTTTGTGTTTTGTGGCGTAGCAGCAGTGACCTGGCTTCTTGTTGACTATGCCTCCAGTCACAGCTACAGCAACGGGCTTATCCCCATTTGGAACTCGGGAGTCCGGCTCAGTTTCTTTTTGGTGACGACAGCTCTACTTGGAGAGTTGAAGATCCGTCTGAAGAACGAGAAGACCATGGCAAGAACCGATGGCCTCACTGGACTTTTAAATGCGCGCGCCTTCAAGGAACTCTCCAACAGCTTTCTCGAGTTGGCAGCACGTCATCACCATCCAGTCGCGTTAGGCTATATCGATGTGGACAATTTTAAGGCGGTAAACGATGGTTTCGGCCACTCAGAAGGGGACCGCGTCTTGAAAGCCGTGGCGAACACTTTGACACTCTGCACACGGACAACAGATGTCTTGGGCAGGCTTGGCGGCGATGAATTTGCCATCTTTTTGTCTGAGACGGACCTTGCAGGTGCTCAGGTGACGTTCGCCAGGATACATAAAGAATTGAAAATGGCCGCAGCCGACGGAGGCTGGCCGATTGGCTTCAGTGTCGGTGTTGCCATTTTTTCTACAGTTCCAGCCTCGATTGACGACGCACTCAAAGTTGCCGACAGCGTTATGTACCGTGTCAAGAGGACCGGCAAGGATAACCTGATTTACGAAGAACACACTTGTTAAATTTTCGGGAACGATTCCGTTAGAAAAACTTTTTTTAACTCGGATTGAAGACAACCATGCTCTGGAATTATTTAAAGCTTCTTCAAGATATTCAATTGGGAGACATCCTGGACATCGCTCTGGCCTCTGGGATCCTCTGGTTTGGTATTCATGCATTACGTACAAAACAGACCCGGAGAGTTGGAATTAGCTTGCTACTCTACGGATGCATCATTCTGGCAGCAAATCAGTTTGATCTGAAGTTGACCGTATGGATTCTTCAGGGCATTACAGCGGTCGTCATTTTGATGGTGGTCGTTGTCTACCAAAGCGAGATACGTCGTCTGTTTGAACGTGTCCCTGCTTTGGTCTTCAGAAAAAGCAGAATGAGCCGCGAAAAAGCTGGAGACCTGGTAGATCTTCTCGTCACTTCTTTAATGGAGCTTTCAACAGAAAGAAGAGGCGCACTTATTGTCCTGCCGGGTGAAGCCTCCTTGCATGGAATCATTACAGCAGGAACCCCACTCGATGGGTATCTCAGCAAAGGTCTGCTGTTGAGTCTCTTCGACCCGAATTCTACCGGTCATGATGGCGCCTTAATCCTCTCGGGAGGACGCGCAGAACGTTTCGGAACGCGCCTGCCTCTATCCCATCAGGATGGCCAACTCAGAGGAAGAGGAACTCGTCATGCCGCAGCTCTGGGGTTATCAGAACGATCCGATTCTCTGACACTGGTTGTCTCAGAGGAGACTGGGCGGATCTCCCTGGCAACGGAAGGTCAGTTGCGGACTTTTTCGGAACCGGAAGAACTGCGAAGTGAGATAGAGGCTTTTATTGACAAACATTCCATGCCAGTTGCAAAAGTAGGATGGTTGAAAAAAATCACCCTTTGGGCTGGCCTCGAATGGGTAAGTGCACTGATTGTCGCCGCAGTTCTTTGGCTCGTTCTTGTGCCAGGATCTGTAATCCAGACAGAAACCTATGAAATTGCAGTTGAAGTTCAGAACATTCCGGAAGGCTATAACCTGTCAAGTGTTAGCCCCGCCAGAATCCTTGTCACACTGTCGGGGGAAAAACGGCATCTCTTTCTCATCAACCCTGAAGAACTTCTGATCAGACTGGACGGAACCCTGACCCGCTTCGGTCGTCAAACTTACCCAATCAGCAACTCCCACCTACTGCTTCCTCCAAACGTGGAGGTCGTGGATTTGGTCCCGGAGCAGGTGCAAGTTCTGGTTCTGAAGGTCAATTGAGGTAAAGAACTGACCCAAAAGCTGACGCTCTTATTTTTCAGTTCCTTCATGACCATAACTTCTATAAAGCCAACAGTTTCATATTCATCTATGTCAATCTGAGAGTGCATCAACCAATGTCTAACTTTAGCCTGAAACGCCAGTCAGAAGCCCTGACGTGGCAAAGAATCGGGACATGAAAGTCCTCTCCACACTATCGAAGCCCAGGCTGGTGTTCTTTAACCTCCTTCTGGTCCTTTTGCTCGGGGTCATCGACACCCTGACTGGGCAGGAGATCTCATTTTCCGTCTTCTACATGCTGCCGATTTATCTGGTCACCTGGTACAGCGGCCGCTGGCCAGGCGTTGCCATATCTCTCCTCTGCTCCCTGGTCTGGCTGGCCGCCGACGATATCTCTGGAGCTGCAACATCCTTTTCTCTGATCCCGGTCTGGAACATGATGGTCAGACTGATTTTCTTCCTGATGATGACTTACCTGCTTTCCGAGTTGCAGAAAAACGAAGAACGCCGCAGGATACTCGAGCGGGTATTCTTCCATGACATACTCAATCTGGTCGGTAGCGTCAGGGGCTTCGCTGAGCTGCTCAAGAACAATGACGTACAGGCAACTCAGGAAATATATGACCTCATTTACCAGGCCGCCGACAGAAGCCTCGAGGACATCGAAGCTCAAAGAGCTCTTGCAAGCGCGGAAAAAAACGAATTAGTTATCGAGAGGACAGAAGTCAGCAGCCGGGTGCTCATGAACCTGATCGCCAATCTTTACCAGCACCACAAGGTCGCAAAAGGAAGGACCATCGTTATTGCTGACGAAACAGAGAACCTCCAACTGGTCAGCGACCAGTCAATCCTTTCGAGGATTTTGGGGAATATGCTGAAAAATGGGTTGGAGAGCACCAGGGACGGCGGCAAAGTGATTTTTGGCTGCCGCCAGGAACGTGAGCAGATATGTTTCTGGGTTCACAATGATGCCGTGATACCCGATCAGACTCGCAAGCAAATCTTCAAACAAGGGATTTCCACCAAGGGTAAAGGGCGAGGCATCGGCACCTACAGCATGAAACTGCTGACGGAATATCTGCACGGCGAGATTTCGTTCCACAGCGATGAACAGGAAGGGACCACCTTCAAAGCATGCTTTCCAATGATAACCAGCGAGGGAAACGAGCTCTTGTAAGCTTTCCTGTTTATGGACCGGTTGAAAGTAGCATTCAATATAAGGAAGATTTCTTCATAAAACACGCCCCTATCAGTCTGTCGAACAATCAGGGCTGAAGCGAAAATTTGGATGTTTGAGACCAGATAGACGATCAATAAGAACGGGTTCAAAAGCATGAACAGGAGCACGAACGATTGGGTAAATGGATCCACCATTTTCCTTGATTTCTACCATAAAAAAGGCCGGAGATGTTATCTCCGGCCGAATAACTGTTGCGATAAAAGTCTAGATAGCCGCCTTACGGGCAGCCTCAAGCCAACCGTTCCAGGTCGCCTGATTCTTTGTAATCCATGCTTTGACGTGATGCTCAATATCTGACTCTGATTTTTCGCCGTCTTGCATGAGTGTGTTTTGTGCGTTGATGTCTGCCAACGGCAGTGTGAATACCTTAAAGAATTCTTTCGCAGCTGGATTCGCAGCAAGGAACTCTTTATTGGCAACAACCCGGATGTCGGCGACTACAAAACCAAGTTTGACTGGATCACTGACGGCTCCTTCAATACCGCTCACGGTCAGACGATCGACCATTGGCAATTGCGCTTCCGTGGGATTGATCTCGGGAACGTTCATCCAGACCACGTCTTCACCTGGCTTGAACTTGAAAATCGTCCAGTTTGGAGCCCAGGTGTAAAAGAAGGCCGGTTTCCCGGAGTTGTAGCGAGCCAGGGCATCAGCCATGCTTGCTGCATAAGATGCCTTGATCAGGTTGATATGATCGTCAAGGTCATAGACTTCCATGTGATGAGCAATCGTCCCCTCGCAACCCCATCCGGCAGGACAGGCTGTCAGGTCGGCTTTGCCATCGCCGTTGGCATCAAAGGCTTCCTTGACTTCGGGCCGTTTAAAGTCCTCTAACGATTTAATGTTAAATTTCTCCACATCTCTTTTTGATACCAGATAGCCTTGCAGGCCACCGGATTTAACGACGTAACCGATTTTTTCACCCTTCTCGTAAAAATTCCTTGGCAGTTGGCCGTCATGGACCGGGAACCAGCCGTTGGTCCAGTAATCAAGGTCACCCAGAGCAAGCGACTGGTAAAAGAGCGGGTTTGTCAGCTCTTTGGGATCTTGGACATCGTAGCCAAGTTCTTTAAGACCGGCACTTACCAGAGCTTCCTGGAAATAGCCTGTATTCCAGGTTGCACGAGCAGGTTGAACCTCGACTCCCTTTCCCGGTTTTTGCTGGTCAGCAATCGCTGGCACTGCCAGTGATAATATCAGTAAAACCAATAGAATCCGTTTCATACTTTTCTCCTTTTTCGGGTTATAAGTGAACAAAAAACTACTTCTGCGCAATTCCTTGAGTTACTCGGTCAAGGATCATCGCTAACAGTACGATCGATAGACCGCCCATAGTCGCTAAGCCGATCTCCAGTGTATTCAATCCCTGGACAACAGGATTTCCCAAACCACCAGCGCCAATCAAAGCAGCAATGACAACCATCGAAAGAGCCATCATGATGGTCTGGTTAAGCCCGGCCATAACCGATGGCATGGCGAGCGGAAATTGTACTTTACGTAATACCTGCCAGGGAGTGGCGCCAAAAGCAATCGCAGCTTCAACCAACTCGGGATGAACCTGGCGGATGCCGAGATTGGTTAAACGAATGATCGGCGGCAGGGCAAAGACGATGGTTGCCAGAATCCCTGAGACAGTACCAATACTGAACAGCATCACCACCGGAATCAAATAAACAAAAGCAGGCGTGGTCTGCATCGCGTCGAGAAAAGGGCGTAAGAGCATCTCAAATCGATCGCTGCGTCCGGCCAGAATGCCGAGAGGAATCCCGACGACCGCACAAAAAACCACTGAACAAATCACCATTGCCAGGGTCGTCATAGTATCTTCCCAGAGGCCGAGATAGCCAACCAGCAGGAGTGAGAGAACGGTGAACAGGGTCACTCGCTTGCCGGCATAACGCCAGGCAGCTATGGCAAACACTAGAATCACGACAAAAGGGTGCACTGCACCGAACAACCATTGCAACCCTTCCAGGCTGATCTCGACCGGGACCTTGAGAATCTGAAAGAATTCACGGTAGTTAGTGACCAGCCAATCGACACCGTTCTGCACCCATTCATCGAGTGGTATCAATTGTTCCTCAAAATTAAAAAATCGCATAAGTCTTTTCTACTCCATATTATTGATCAGGCAGTCATCTCTTCTGTTTCTACTAATTTTTCTGACTCACTGCGTTGAAGAGTTCTTAGAAACAGGTTCTTGGACACGGCACCCATATATTCTTCCGCATCGTTAAGAATCGGTAGAGGCCAGGGGTGACTCGCGACTTCGTGCAGGATGTCTTGCATCGAATCGCTTGCATGGGCAGGTAAAACGCCGTCCAGATAGGCATTGGTAATGAGCTGAGGTTGATCAGGGTGATCGATGATTTCCCGTAGTGAATCCGTTGAGACAACCCCTTGGAATTTGTGGTTGCTATCGATGACATAGCCGAAGTCGCGATCATTTTTGATCAACCGCTGCAGTGCAGCACGGGGGCTTTTGCCATCAGTGACGATAATAGTGACCTGAGTGGCTACGGATATATCGCCAGCGGTGAGAATGTTGGTAGGATCTACACCTCGGAAGAAAGCGCGCACGTAATCGTCAGCGGGGTTTTGCAAGATTTCTTCTGGAGTACCGACCTGGACAACCTTTCCTCCCTCCATGATGGCGATCCGATCACCAATGCGCATCGCTTCATCCAGATCGTGTGAGATAAAAACGATGGTTCGTTTTGCTTTAGCCTGCAACTTCAGCAACTCGTCCTGCATCTCGGTTCGGATCAGCGGATCGAGTGCCGAGAAGGCTTCGTCCATAAGCAGGATGTCAGGATCAACCGCAAGTCCGCGGGCTAACCCGACTCGCTGCTGCATACCACCAGACAGTTCATCTGGCATGCTTGCTGCCCAAGCTTCCAGACCGACCTGCTCCAGCGCTTGCAAGGCACGCTCTTCGCGGTCCTTTTTGTCCATGCCGTCCATCTCCAACCCGAATGCGGCATTTTGTAAAACAGTCATGTGCGGCATCAGCGCAAATGACTGAAAAACCATACTCATCTTCTTGCGTCGCATCTTGACCAACTGATCGTTGTTCATACTGATGATGTCTTCGCCGTCGATAAATACCTGCCCGGAAGTTGGTTCAATCAGACGATTGAGCATCCGCACCATGGTCGATTTTCCAGAACCTGAGAGTCCCATGATGACAAAAACTTCGCCCGTGTAGATTTCGAAACTGGCTTTTTGCACACCGATGGTCGTATCGGTTTTTCCGAAAATTTCGTCTTTATCTAATCCCTGTTCAAGTAATCCCATCGCTTTTTTCGGATGTGGCCCGAAAATTTTAAATAAATTTTTAACGGAAACTTTTACTTCTTCAGTCATTTTGCTCCTCATTATTCATATTTATTCGTGAGAAAGATTAATGGTTGAAACCGGGGATGTGACTTTGAAAAAGCGGAAGCGCACCATGGGCTAAAGCCAAAAGCGAGCAAATGTGAGGACAGTTGCTTGCAACCAAGCACCCCGGGAAACATTTTGATCTGATTGTAAGTAGGGCAGAGCGTCCCGCAACTCGATTCTGTGGACAGTCCAGAACCAAGTGGAGCTCTAATCAGGTAAGAAGATCTGTGAGACATCACACGGGGTAACGTTCTTGGGGATCTCCTTGCGGGGCAAGGACGGAACACCCTGGCGGGGTGTTGCCTAGTTATTAACCTTACAAGGGTTGGGGGGATAAGTCAAATTGAGCATGGTGGGGTCGTGTAAACTCTATTGCCAACTCGACAGAGGGGAATCCTGCAAGACACGACTGTCAGGACGGATTAAAGGGTCTCAAATCATCCAAGGATTTCTACAACACACGCGTGTGGTCTTTCTGCAGAAGAATCACGCCCTCCTGCATATAGTGAATTTAAATGAGACTCCAGCTTTTTGCTTCTAGATTTCGACCAGACGGATAATCAGCCCACCAACAAAGCGCGGGTCGATATCCTCGAAACCAACTGAGCAGAATTCCTCTTCCCAGATATCCAAACAGTAACCAGCAAATTCACCGCCTCCTGGCGCCAGAGTATCGAGCCACTTCATGGTTTCCTCGCGCAGACGCGTATTCAAAACCCCTGACTGTGAGACCATGCCATGCAAGCCAGCAAGCTCTTCCTCGGCAATGGGTAGCGGTTGGAATTCCCGTCCCAGCAATCGATTCGCCAACGAGGTCAGGAAGAATTCCACCAACGTGACGTCATCGGCCTGATCAGGCTGACATCCAGTGAGATCGAGATCAGCAGGTAATGGCAGAACGAATTGCAAAGCATCTTCGAACAATTGTCTCTGTATTTCAATTCTGGCAAGCCATTTCTCGACTGAGTGAATTTCAGCAAGTGTGGCAAAGAGCCTCGATCCGCCTCGTGTGGCATCGGCAATGCCCTCAAAGAAGAGCGGCGGGAATTGATTAAGAGCAGTGACGCAGGCCCGCGCATTTTGATCGAGATAAGGGGCCACACTCGATTTACTGACAGCGACAGCCTGACGTTGCAATCTCAGGGTAAAGCTGTGTCCGACACGGAACAGGTCCTCATAGTTGCAATTGGTCATGCACTCTTTGGCAGCAGCAACATCTTGGCCAGCCAGCCATTCCAGGGCCAGATTGAGGTAAGCATCCACCTTACTGATCACGCCAGAGACCTGCTCTACATCGCCCATCTCAATACGATCGGCCATGATCACCTTATTGATCACGCTAGCCATTTCCCAGGCCATTTCTTCGTCCATACCATCAGCCAGGACTTCGGCCAACAACCCTTTTGTGTGAACCAGCGTCAGGATGAAACCGGGAGCACTCCCTACGCAGGTACCGGGGGACAATTTAAAATGACGCTTCTGTCGATACTCTTCCGGATCAAGCCACGTATAAATTTTACGTGAAGAGAAGGCTTCCGGGATACCCATATCCTGCAACCGCCCGACCCGCTCCTGATAGACGCTTTCCTCAAACAACACCATGGTCTCGGACCGAACGGCTTCTAAAAGATAGACGAAGAATTCCGGTTCATAGCTCTGCAGGACATCAAGGAGTTTGTGGAACAGTTTGCCGCCATTCTCAGTGCGATAGACAATTTCGTAACCGCCATCGCGTTTGACAGCGTCTATGCGGGCGTCACTATCTTCATCCGCCTCAGGCCCGGATGGAATCTCCATTTCAGCCTTGAAGATCAAGACCAGTTGCTCGAAATTCATCTCTCTGAGGACAGTAAAGGCGTTTTCTTCTTCACCCTGCAGCAGCGTTATCAGCCAGCGATGCGTCTTATCGGGTTCAAAGTGGTCGTCATTCCAGCAGTCGAGATCAATGAACCCGCTCCATTGCTCAGGGGAGGCCAGACTCAGCAGTTCCGGAAGATGCTCGGGACCTCGTTCCACAGCAAGGAAAAAAACTTCCTGCGTCGACAACTGGGCCATAAGTTCGGCACCATTTTCAGCATCAAGGAGCAGTCGGGTCTTTTGCTGAGCGTCCTGACAACGCAGAACATCAATTTGTATGGCAGGCGACAACCGGGAAAAATCGGCCGAGTTAATTCCGGACATGGCTGGTTTTATGGGCATTTTCAGACTCCCAAAACACTAACATTACTGAATCTAGGACAAAAAAAGCTTTACCACAGAGCCACAGAGCACGCAGAGAACACCATTAGGACACTATCCTAATCGTGTTTTCCTCTGTGTGCTCTGTGGCTCTGTGGTTCATATCTTTTGGATCGGTCTCAACCTACTTTGGGATTGTAGAACCAGCACACGTTCAGCAATGTGCTCGTGCGGCTCAAGACCCTTCTACTCTACCGCCTTGAAGTCATTATAAATGTCGTCAATGCGGCTCTTCAGCCAGAACGGATCAAACCACTGAGTCGGTTCAACGGGGATCTCCGAAATATAGATGGCATAGTGGAGATGATCTCCCCCGGCCATGCCGGTGTTACCTGAGCGACCGACCGTTTGCTCCTTGGTGACATTTTCACCCGGGCTG
>JAGXHM010000004.1 GCA_024636155.1 Deltaproteobacteria bacterium | reverse complement strand
TTGTTTAAAAGTTCAGCCAGTTCTCCTCTTGCATCCTTCATTGCGACGCTCAACATCTTCATTGCTCCTTCCGTGGCTAGGCTTTGTTAACGCCAGCGACTTGATCATTCTGACCTCATATTATTCTAGAAAGCACAAATATGTCAACAAGGTAAATAATGTACATAATGTTATATAATTCTATGAGCTAAAACCATCCACAGAAAGGAGGTCGTCATGGGCATGAGAGTAGGTTACGCAAGAGTCAGCACCGTCGGTCAAAGACTGGATGTTCAACTGGATCATCTGGCAGACTGTGACCGGATCTATCGGGAGAAGGCTTCGGCCAGTTCAACAAAGAACCGGCCAGAGTTGAAAAATGCACTCGACTTCGTAAGAGAGGACGATATTTTCGTCGTCACAAAGCTGGATCGTCTGGCACGATCAGTTGTGGATCTGTCCAACATCATTCAACTGCTTGAGAAAAAGAATGTCGATCTCGTTGTTCTTGACCAGGGAATTGATACCACGACCATCTATGGCAAACTGCAGTTCAACATTCTAGCCTCAATTGGTGAGTTTGAAAGAGGACTGATTGCCGAGCGTTCTCTGGAAGGCCGCCAAAAAGCAAAAGAACGGGGAGTTGTCTTCGGAGCGAGACCTAAACTTACTCCAAAAGACATTCAGGATCTGCTCAAAGATTACGAAACGCCAGGCTGTAGTAAGCGGGAAATTGCAGAGCACTATAGAATTAGCAAATCATCCGTTTACAGACTCTATTCAGAGAACGTTCAACAGTGTGTCTAGCAAAGATAACGGCCACCAAGCAATCAATCCTGGCGGCCGTATTTTTAGTCATTAGCGCAACGGATCAAAAAGCTCATCCAAGCCATTGAGCTTAAACTCGTAAACGGCCTGCATCATCCTGCCCACCTTGCCTTCTGGAAACCCTTTGCTGGCAAACCAGACCAGATAATCTTCCGGGATATCGATAATTAACCAGCCTTCGTATTTACCGAATGGCATGCGAGCTTTTACCAACTCGAGAAGTTGATTATGATCAATAACGGGAATTTCACTCATCGATAAACTTTAACTCCTCAATCAGAGCGGTCAAATCTGCGATGTTGTTGACGCGCTTCATCTTGGTAATCTGCATTGAGAAAGCCTGCATATCGATAAAGGACAGAACGTTTTTAACTTTGTCGAGGATCTGCCTTTCGCCACAAAAAAGTTCACGGTAACGGTTCAGGAGATCTGTCAGATAGTGGTGTAGCATGAATGCTGTTTCGGTCTCAGTCGGCTCTACAGTGTTGCACTTACGCAGGCGCTCAAAAAGCAACGGGTCGGCGATTGCGCCACGCCCGAGCATCAAACCAGCGGCACCACTCTCTTCCAGCAGACGCAGCCCTTCCGTGGCTGTGCGGATGTCGCCATTGGCAATGACCGGTATTGTCGTCTCATGAACGACGCGTTTAGTAATCGTGTGATCAGCGGTACCGGCGTACTTTTGCACGACTGTGCGTGGATGAATGATCAGGAAATCGACTTCGGCTTCAGCAAAGAGTGGCAGCAGGGTAAAAATCTGTTCAGGATCATTGTAGCCCGCGCGCAATTTGATGGAGAAGCTTCCGGAGATGACCTGGCGCAAAGCCGGTATCATCTTGGCCAGAAGGTCAGGATACTTCAGCATGGCCCCGCCGCTTGCACCGCTGGCTGTGCGCCCGTAAGGACAGCCCAGATTCAGGTTGATATGAAGGGCACCTGCCGTTTCCGCGTTACTGGCAGCAGTCACCAGGGCCTCGCCGCTGTTGCCGACCAGCTGCGCGACTAACGGGATCTTGCCATTTGTACTGGCCGCTTCTTTCAGGTCATTGCGGGAGAGGTGCTTGCGACCGACGCTGCTGACGCGCATGAACTCGGTAAACACCACATCCGGACGCACCCAATCGATAAAAAGCGCGCGCGTGGCCCGGTTGGTCAGACCCTGCAACGGAGCTAACATCAGAGGCTTTGTCCCTGCTTGCCAGGGGAGTGTGCACTGGTTTTTGTCTGTCGTCGCGGATAAAGTTTGAATCGGAGGCATGGTGGTTTGTTTACTATTCTTCTGTTTGATCATCGCATGTAGAGGCTTTAGCTATCACGCTCTGATTACGGCCAGCCTGTTTGGCCTGATAGAGAGCTTCGTCTGCCATAGCAACAACCTGAGTGGAAGAAAGGTTCTGGTTTGGAATAACGCTGGCCATGCCAATGCTGATGGTGATGATAGACGACACTGGCGAATTGCTATGCGGTATTGCCAGCTTCTGGACCTGGCTATGAAAGGCTGCGGCGAGTTCCGCGGCTCCCGATATATCCGTATGGGGAAGAATGGCGACAAATTCTTCGCCGCCGTAGCGAGCCAGCAGGTCGCCAGGCCGACAGAGTGCACATTGCAGTGCCCACGACACTTTCTGCAAGCAGACATCACCTTCAAGATGGCCGTAGGCATCATTAAACTTTTTGAAATGATCGATGTCGATCATGATCACGGAGAAGGGCTGTTGCTCTCGTTGTTCCCGAAGCCATTCACGATGCAAAAATTCATTAAAAGAGCGCCGGTTCGCCAGCCCCGTCAGACTGTCGGTCACCGATAGCCTTTCCAACTCCAGATTCATTTCGGCAAGACGTTCGTTGAGGACCAGCAAATCCTCTTCACGCGCTTTACGGCGGTTCATCTCGGTCTTCAGGCGGAGGGCAGAACGAACTCTGGCCAACAGTTCCGTATGGCTTGGCGGCTTGGTGATGTAATCAGTGGCTCCAGCAGAGAACGCGGTGTCCAGACCATCGAGATAATCGACGCCGCTGATGATGATAATTGGCACATCACAGAAGATGTCATGCGCAGTAAATTCCCGGCAGGCATCTATGCCGCTCTTGCCCGGCAAATTTATATCCAGAAGGACCAGATTCAGGTCGGTTTCCGTTGTGTCTGGATCATTAAAGCCGATGGCCTGATACGCATCTTCAACGGAAGCACAGAGGATCAAATCTGTATAGCCAACTTCGATGAGAAGGTCGCTGATGAAAATTCGGGAGACGATTGAGTCGTCGACAATCAGGATGCTCATCTTGTTACCTTATAGATATCGTAGAAGTTTAGTTCCTTGCGGAAGAAACTTTTTTCATTGGTTATAAGGATAACGCAATTGTGAAAAAGTAAAAGTCACTGGATTATATAGCTGTTCGGATGAGTGAATCCTTTTCTACCATCAATCGCTCAAAGAATCCAATTCTTCCCAGTGGGCATAGATCTCGGCAAGTTTAGTCTCGACGACTTCCAGCCGGGTCGTGGCTGCTGCGACCTGCTCGCCAGCGGTGCGGTAAAAATCCGGATCCGCCATCATGGTGTGCAGTTCGGCAATTTCTGTTTCGAGAGCGTCAATTTGCAGCGGTAATTCTTCCAACTTGTGTTTCTCTTTGAAAGTCAGTTTGCGAGACCGTTCTTTCTTCGGTTTCTCTTTAAGCACAACTTTTGTATTGAGAGGCTCAGCCGGTTGCGGCCGCTGGTTCAACCAATCGTCGTAGCCACCGACGTATTCGCTGATCTGGTTGTCACCTTCAAAGACAATTGTGCTGGTGACGACCCGGTTGAGAAAGGCGCGGTCGTGACTGACCAGAAATAGCGTGCCTTTAAAGTCTGCCAGGAGCTCTTCGAGCAGATCAAGAGTCTCCAGATCAAGATCATTGGTTGGCTCGTCGAGGACCAGAACATTCGCTTCGCGGGTGAAGAGACGAGCTAATAACAGTCGGTTGCGTTCACCGCCGGAAAGAATGCGTACCGGGCTGCGAATGCGGTCGGGGGTGAAAAGAAAATCCTGCAGGTAGCCGATCACATGGCGGGATTTGCCACCGATCACCACCGTATCCTGCTCTCCGGCGAGGTTTTGTTGAACCGTTAGCTCAGGATCAAGCTGCTCGCGCAACTGGTCGAAGTAAATGATCTGCAGATTGGTGCCGAGTTTGACATCCCCTTGCTGTGGCGACAGTTCACCAAGGATCAGCTTGAGCAGAGTGGTTTTGCCAGCTCCGTTGGGACCGATGATGCCGATTCGATCACCGCGCATTACCGTCGTGGAAAAATCTTTGACCACGGGCTCATCGCCGTAAGCGAAGGTTAAATCCTTTACCTCGGCGACCAGCTTGCCGCTGCGTTCGGCATCCTGAAGGTTAAGGCGGGCTGTGCCAAGACGTTCACGGCGCTGGCGGTGTTCCTCGCGCATTTTCTTCAGATCGCGCACGCGTCCTTCGTTGCGGGTACGACGAGCCTTGATCCCCTTGCGTATCCAGATTTCCTCTTCGGCCATCTTTCTGTCGAAGCGGGCGTTCTCCTGGCTTTCCGCGTGTAGCAGCTCTTCCTTGCGCTGCAGGAATGTATCATAATCACAGGCGAAATCGAACAGACGACCACGATCAATCTCGACGATGCGAGTTGCCAGATTACGCAAAAACGCCCGGTCATGAGTGACAAAGACCAGCGTCAGGTTCTCGCGTTTCAGAAATTCTTCCAGCCAGGTGATCGACTCAATATCAAGATGGTTGGTCGGCTCGTCGAGTAAGAGAATCTCGGGATTGCCAGCCAGTGCCCTGGCCAATAGAACTCTGCGCATCAAACCACCGGAGAGACTCGCAACCGGGAGGTCGGCTGGTAGCTTAACGCGAGAGAGAACCTGTTCAATCTGTTGTTGGTGCGCCCAGCCGTCACAGCTTTCGAGCTTACGCTGCACATCCGACAACTCGTCGTGCAAATCGGCTTCGCCCTGCTCCGTACGCAGGCTCAGCTTGTGATAGCGGCTGAGATGCTGACCAATGGGACCAAGGCCCCCCGCGATTGCCTCATAAATTGTGCCTTGCAGGTCGCGGGGGATGTCCTGCTCCAGGCGAGCAACCCGCAAGCCTTGCTGACGGTCGATAACACCACCATCCGGCGGCAACTCTCCGGAGATTACTTTAAGCAGAGTTGATTTACCGGTGCCGTTGCGACCGAGTAAACAAATGCGCTCGCCCTTGGCAATGCGTAGAGAGACGTCCTCGAGAAGAGTTGGCCCGCCGAAAGCCAGGCTGATATTGCGTAAATTGATAAATGCCATGAAGACTCACTTTTGAAAATACAGGGGATTATGGCAGAAGGTTGCTGTGATGCAAAGAAAAACGGTTACGGAAGTGTTCTGCTCTCGCAGGAAGACAATGTCGCAGATTTTCTTCATCAAGGCAGAAGCTTAGTGTTAGACTGCAAGACCATAGTACCCTACTTAACGGAGACTCTAAATGCTTAAATTCGGACGCATGAACCAGATCAAAGTCCATGCGATAGATGACGATGGTGCCTGGTTGCAGTCTGGCCGGGAGCAGGCCTTGCTGCCGAAGTATGAACTCACTGAAGCGATTCGCCAAGGGGTTATGCTTGATGTCTTTGTCTATGCTGATGGGTCAGGACAACCGGTCGCGACCCTTCGTCAACCAAAGGCTGAGGTCGATGAGTTTGCCTTGATGCGTGCCAGCCAGATCAATGTCCATGGAGCTTTCATGGATTGGGGTTTGACTAAAGATCTTCTGGTCCCAGTTAAGGAACAACCGAAGGCGATGAAGGTCGGCCTTCATTACCTGGTCAACGTTCGCCTTGATCGCGAGGGCCGTCCGATCGGCACGGCACGTATCGACAAATGTCTCTCTGCTGCTGATAATACTATTGGTGACGGCCAGGAGGTTGACCTGATCGTCTGGGAGCCTACCGAGCTCGGCGTCAAAGTGATCATTAATCATCGTTTCGCTGGTTTGCTCTACCACGATGAGGTTGGTGACCGCCTCAACTATGGCGATTCTCTGAAGGGTTATATTCGTCAGATTCGTCCTGACGGAAAAATTGACTGCACTCTGAATATGGGCACGAGGGATGACAGGGACAACGCCAGAGACAAAATCATGCAGGCCTTATTGGACAACCTGGGCTTTTTACCTTTGCACGACAAAAGCCCAGCAGAAGAAATTCAGAATAGACTTGGCATGAGCAAGAAGCTTTTCAAAAAAGGGGTTGGAGCTCTATACAAAGCCGACCTGGTCGAGTTGACTGGTGTTGGGGTTCGATTGAAAGAAAAATCCTGACTCGGTTTGACAGCGGCCTAAGGCTGTTGTAGTAATTTAGTAGCCTGTCAGATGCAAGCAACTCCGCGAAGCTGACATTAAAAGACGTAAGGAGAAACAAGATGGCAACTTATACCTGTGCAAAATGTGGAATGGGCGTCAACGCGACCTGTGCCAAGTGTGACAGCCCACTTGAAAACGACTCTCTTGATCTGGGTGCGGGTAAGAGCGTACAGATTTCAAAGTGCCCGAACGGGCACGGCAAGATTAAATCGCCGATGTGTTGTGGCGAGGACATGAGTTGTTCGCTCTGATAATGGTCGGTCAGAAGTATTGAAGGGCAGCCCATCGGCTGCCCTTCGTCGTTACGTAAAGATATCAAGAAGACTTAATCAGTCGAGCAATCCTTTCATCTCAGGCTCAAAGATCTCCCAAACCTTCCGCTCCAGTTCAGAAAAAAATTCAGGTGAGGTGATGTTCGGAACCTTGATGTGCAGGTTCGGTGCCTCAACCACCTCCGCTGGTAAAACATATTCGTTTTTCTCGTACCCCTGACGTCGTTCCAGAGCCAGTCCACGCAAGAAGGCCCGACGCACAGCCGCTTTGAGATCTTCTTCCTTTACCTCCAACCCGAACTCGCTCTTCAGGCAATCGACCACCATGGCGGTACCAATGCCGTTAGCGATATCGAAAAACTTGCACAGGCCGATCATGTCGAAACCAACGATTTGTAGTTTATCCCGGGTGATCGCCTGCACCCAAGCGTCTACATCCGATTTACCTTCTCGAATCAGCATCCCGTAAGTTCCCATCGACATATGTCCGCCAGCAATGGCCCAGGCGTAGCCAGGGTTGGTCTCTGGCTGATAAGCCGCAATTTCCAGCCCCTTAACATGGTAGGCGTAACTCGTCTCGCCAGTACCCCGTGACAGGCGCATGGAACCTTTACCGATCTCTGAACATTTTCCCTCACCGGTTTGAATGATCAGTTCACGGATTTTTTCATACTCACCAAAACGAATCCCGTTAAGCATCGGTTGTTCGGGGTGACGTTCATTATAGGAAAGTGCATAGGAGATGGTGACCCCGGTGGTAATCGCATCCAAGCCATAGTTATCGACCGCCTGGATCAGGCGGGCGGCCTGGCCAGGATCGTGAATACCGATATTGGTGCCGAGCAGGTTGAGTGGTTCGTAATCAAATTTGGACAGAAACTCTCCGCGGCTGCCATCGGCCAGCTTCTCCGAGATGTTATTGTGGCAGGTGATGCCGCAGCGGAAACAAGCCTGGGACTGGATGTCATAGTTCTTTTCGACATTCTCCCGGAATAGTCGTTCAGGAAGGTCGTTCCCCTGGGGTCGGAAATTATTCACCGGGACCGCATTAAAAGGTTGCAGGACATCGTAGGCGGCCCAGGTTCCGCCGCCACCACCGCGGCTGATTGGCTGCAATCGAGCTGATCCGCCGCCCTTGACGACATTTAAGTTAACTCTTTTGATCTCCGGAGTGGGCTGCTTGACCTTGTCCTTGCTTTGTGCGACCAGGGCAATGACGTTCTTGTAGCCCATCAGGCTCCCCATGCCACCGCGCCCGGCAAAGCGGCACTTGTCCTCGCCGGATTTGAGCTGGTTTCCAGTGCTCAGAGCCACGGCCCCCATGAAGACATTGTCCCAGTTTTCGCCGCCCTGGCCGATGGCAGCGAAATGGGCATTATCATATTCTTTCTGCAACGCCATGATTTTGTCGTGTGTGGACATCCCGAGCAGTGCTTCGGCTGGTTTGAGTTCCACGACCGGGCCGTCAATTGTTTCCCGGATAACAATATAGATCGGTTTTTTTGAGCGATTCTCCAGGATCAGCTCGTCAAGGCCGGTCCACTTGAATTTGGCGCCGAATTTGCCGCTACCAGTTGACCACATGGCTGCCGGTAGTCCCTTACGCGAAGCTTTGATCGGACTATAGCCTGAAAAATAGGTTCTCAATCCGGTCATAGCACTGCTTCCGGTCAGTAGGCCGGTGTTAACGATCAGTGGATTCTCATCGCAATAGGCCTTCTCGATGTGACGCTTAGCCAGCATCTGGAACGAACGACCGAAACCGCCCAAGACATCTTCCAGGTTGCGGCATGGGACGTCCTCCTGTGTCATCTTGCCGGTACGCAGGTCAATAGTGCAGCGATTATAAGAGACAGCTGAGGGTTGCGTGGCAGGATCAGTAGTCTTAAATCTCATACGATCTCTCCTTGATGGCAATGCAGAAAATTTATTCGAAAGTCTTGCGGGAAGCCCGTTCACGGTTAATCCGACAGACCGCTAGCCTCCGTCGAGGATGGGCAGGAGGGCGAGGGTGTCCCCATTGTTCAATTGATTATCGGTTGTGCCGTGAACATCATTGATCATTACAATCCCGAGGATATGATCGGGGAGTTGTAATTGCTCGACAATCTCTTGAACCGTTGTACCGGGAGGATATTCGACTCTCTCCTCCTTGAAACGATTGATGCGAAAAACACCATGAAGCTTAATCGTCACTAGCACTTTTAACCTCCAGAAAGTATGGCGTCAACATAAACAAGACATTGCTGATGTTCATCAGGACGGAGTCAAGGTCAACGGAATGCGATTCACATTTATGCCCTCACCTTGTATGGAGGGCATGGAATTGCCTGAAACTGGTAGCTTTTGCTGACCCTGGCATATAAAAAACCTGTGTCGTTGACAGGCTGTCAGACCCATGGCAATGCTACCTGCGGCAGCATAACTGTCACATCAGGTAGAGACTAACAGAGGAGAGACAACTGCAATCGTTGGCGGTTAAGCCGCGTCTACTAAAAATACCCGATTTACTCTCCTGCTTTCTTCTGTAAAGCGTCAAACACCATATCCAGTACAGCTTTCTGCCGCGCTTCATTTTTATTTAATACTGCCAGACATTGTCCCATGGGAAAACACTTGTGCAGGTAGTCGGCATCCCGGCCGGAAAGAATGATAATGCGGCTTTTGTCTACACCTTTATCAATGGCGTAGGCGAGCAGTTTGCTGCCATCAAGATTCGGCATTTCCAGATCGAGGAGGAGAAGATCGAGATCAGCGTTGATCTGAGCCAGGCCTTGAAGTGAATTGTCGAACGCAAGAATTTCCAGATCGGGATAGCGTTCGCTTACATAGTTCGTAAGGAATTCGAGAAAGAGACGATCATCATCGATGAGCAGGATCTTTTTCATGGCTCACTTCACCTGGTTTCTCACAACGTTTTAATTATTATATCAAGTTGCCGCTGAAAATGAAGATTTGATCGGCGACTTTTTCTTTTCATCTCTTTGCGTTATTATAATGCGACAATTTTACCGTTCTGCCCCTTTTCGTGACCGGAGAGTAAAATGCATATTGTTGCGGTACATAACTGGCAAAAAGAAGAAGCAGAAGTCGCCAAAACCATCGCCGAAAAGATGGGCACCGTGGTTTTTGAGGCCCGGCAAAAAATCTCGGGTGGTGGACCAGCGGTGCTTGCGAGTTTTGCTGATCCGCAGCAGGCAGAAACGTTGTCTGCCCAGTTGTCTCAAGCCGAAGTCCCCGCGTTGGTGATCGATACTGCGGCCGTGCGCAGTCGTAACCAGCAGCTCGATGTTGGGCATTTCGTGCTGGGGCCACAGGCGTTACAAATTAAACTGTTCGACGGAGAACTTTGTGAGATTGACTACGGCAAGATTGATTTGCTGCTTGTCGCTATTAGTAATGCCGGGCAGAGACAAACCTCCACCACGGAGGTCGAACGTAAATTCAGCCTCGGCAAAACTCTGCTGTCTGGCGGCATACCGATGACCAAGAAAGTGAAAAGCGAAAAGATTGTCAACCACGAAGAGCGTGACGAAACTCTATGGCTGTATGTTCGTGGCGGAGCAACCATGGTTTTCAATAAGGGGGCTATGAGCTATGAAGGGCTCGGCGATGAGATGCAGCTTACCCGCGACCTGAATTTTACTTATTTGAAGAACGCATTGCGGCGCCTTGCTCCTCAGGCAGGTTATGATGACCGCCTGATCAAACGGGCCGCGCTGATTCGTTTGCTCGGCCCGGCACTCAATCCAGAGACCGATATTGACCTGGCTTTTGAAGTCTTGTCTTGCAGTCTACGAGAGAAGTCCGCTGCAGTGTCAGACTCTACCCTTATTGACCAGAAATCCTGATTTTTCCAGAGCTGTGGCCATCGTTGACGATGGTGCATCTATCTTTTTCTCAGACTGCGGCTTTTTGATCCGCTCTTTTTGCTCAGGCGGCTTTTCCAACTCCCCCTTGCGCATGGTCAAACCGATCCGCTTACGCTGCAGATCAATCGACAGAACCCTGACCTGTACTTGCTGACCAACTTTGACCACCTGATTCGGGTCTTTAACGAAACGGTCGGCGAGCTGGCTGACATGCACCAGGCCGTCCTGATGCACGCCGATATCGACAAACGCGCCAAAGGCGGCGACATTGGTGACAATACCGTTAAGGGTCATGCCTTCCTTGAGGTCTTTGACCTCCATAACATCCTCGCGGAAGCTGGCCGTAGCGAAACTCTCACGCGGGTCGCGGCCCGGTTTTTTTAGCTCGGCAACAATATCACGCAGTGTCGGCAGGCCAATGTCAGCGCCGACATATTGCTCCAACTTGATTTTGTCGAGCAAGGTCGGTTCGGCAATCAGCGCTGGCAGGGAAACACCAAGATCCGTAGCCATCTTTTTGACTAACCTGTAGCGTTCCGGATGCACCGCCGTATTATCAAGCGGTTGTTCGGCATTTCTGATCCGCATGAAACCGGCGGCCTGTTCGTACGCCTTCTTGCCAAAGCGCGGCACTTTAAGAAGTTGATCCCTGCGGACAAAGCCGCCATCAATGTCACGCTGGCCAACGATCGCCTTGGCCAAAGATTCACTGATTCCTGAAACAAAGCTGATGAGAGCCCAGCTGGCAGTATTCAGATCAACGCCTACGTAATTGACGCAAGATTCCACCACTTCATCCAGAGACTTTTTCAGCGCGGTCTGACTGACATCGTGCTGATATTGGCCAACACCGATACTCTTTGGATCAACCTTGACCAGCTCGGCCAAAGGATCCTGCAAGCGACGAGCGATGGAAATGGCCCCACGCACAGTCAGGTCGAGATCAGGAAATTCCTCGCGGGCGATATCCGATGCCGAGTAAACACTGGCACCGGCTTCGCTGACCATGACCACTTGCACTTTCAATCCTGCCTCTTTCAGGCAGAGCCGAACAAACTGATCCATCTCTCGCCCGGCTGTGCCGTTGCCGATAGCAATCATCTCTATGGAGTGGGTAACAATAAGACGCAGCAGGTCACGCTTGGCAGACTCGATCCTGCCACCGCCACCGGCATGCGGATAGATGGTGGCATGCTCAAGAAAACGGCCGGTCGCATCAACCGCCGCCAGTTTTGAGCCGGTTCGTAGCCCGGGATCGATGCCAAGGACTTTATGGCTACCGGCCGGAGCAGCGAGTAGCAGGTTGCGCAGGTTTTCTGCAAAGATCCTGATCGCTTCATCGTCGGCGGCCTTTTTCGCTTGCAGACGTAAATCCAGATCAATCGAAGTCGTCAATAGACGTTTATAGGCATCAGTGACGAACTCCCGCAGCAGCTCGGCGTAGTGGCTCTCAGGAGGGACAAATAGTGCAGAGAGCCGGCTGAGGATCTCTGCCTCGGGAGCTTCGATCCGCAACCGCAGTATGTCTTCTTTTTCGCCCCTTCTCATTGCGAGCATGCGGTGTGAAGGGATCTGTCGCAGCGGTTCGCTGAAATCGTAGTACATCTCATACTTGCTGACAGTCTCATCCTTGCCACGCGCCGGTTGCGAACAGAATATACCTTGCTGCCAGGTCAGATCGCGGACGAATGCCCGTGCTGCAGCGACATCGGCAAACTGTTCGGCAAGGATGTGGCCAGCCCCAATCAAAGCCTCTTCCGCAGTGGCAACCTCCAGCTCCTTGTTGATAAAAGCTTCTGCCAGTTGCAGAGCAGACTCACCGATGCCATGCACAGTCAATAGTTGCTCGGCTAGTGGCTCCAGACCGCGCTCTTTGGCAATCGATGCCTTGGTGCGTCGCTTTGGCTTAAAGGGTAGGTAGAGGTCTTCCAACTCGGTCTTCTGCCGGGAGGCCTCAATCGTTTGCCGCAGCTCGGGAGTCAGCTTGCCCTGATCATCGATCGATTTAAGAATCGTCTCCCGGCGCTCGTTGAGGGCGTTGTGATATTCGAGGCGTTCCTGTATCAGGCGGATCTGTACTTCGTCGAGTTCGCCGGTTGCTTCTTTGCGATAGCGGGCAATAAAGGGCACGGTTGCACCTTCTTCAAGCAGGGCAACGGTCTGCTTGACTTGGGCTATTTTCAGACTGGTTTCTTCAACCAGGATGTGGATGGTTGTCTCTTCTTTGGCTTTGAACATTTCTGTTTTGTCCTTGTCGGTGAATTTGGATGGAGGCTTTCGGGGAGGGGATGTTAGCATAGGAGGTCAAGTTGGCGAGGAGAAATCTTCACTGAATGAACAGATAAACATTCCGGGAAGTCGGACGTTACTTCCTGCTTTCCCCGGGCGACTTACCCTCCTGGTCTCCAATTTTATTGTCTACTGCTTTTGTTTGATACCCAGCCGAAAACTCTGGATGAAAGCTATTTGTTGGGAGTTTCTGATGAAACGGGCAGGTGGTCGTTCTGTTTGGCCGCCAGGGTGGCAAAGTCGTAGCGCGACAGGGTTGCCATGAACTCTTTACGGATATGCTCCCAGGCACCGTGTACCGGGCAGAAAAACTCTCGTTCACAAGTTTCGCCCTCAATCAGGCACTGGTTGAGATAAACCGGCCCTTCCTGAGATTTTATGATGTGAAACAAGGTTATCTCTGCCGGAGCTTTGGCCAGATAGAAACCCCCGCCAACTCCACGTTGGGAGCCGACAATGCCATCTTTGATCAATGGCTGGAGTATCTTGGTGAGAAAGGCTGGTGTGATATCTTGTGCTTTGCAGATATCTTTTTTATAGACGATTTCCCCGGCCGGTTGGCGGGACATATGAAGAATGGCGCGGATGGCGTATTCTGTGGCTCGGGTAATAATCAATGGAATTCCCTTTACCTGATTATACTTGACAAGATTTGTAATAAAATAAATGCCTTGCTCAGTTATGTCAATCATTATCCTTTGTCCTGTCTCTGCTTTGTAAATATTCCATTTTCCCATAGCTCTTGCTGAAGATTGACAGCCTCTTTCCACTAGAGGCATTATTACCTGTGCAGAATTTTATGAAAGGAACCCCTCTTTAAATGTCTACTGAGCAGATCGTTGGACGTTTTGCACCGAGCCCCACTGGCCCCTTGCATTTTGGATCGTTGGTTGCCGCAGTCGGTAGTTATTGCCTGGCGCGTCGGAATGGTGGAACGTGGTTGTTGCGCATGGAGGACCTTGATCCTCCCCGAGTTGTGCCAGGTGCCGCAGATGGGATCCTGTTCGCTCTGGAAAATCTGGGACTGCATTGGGATGGCGAAATCGTCTGGCAGAGTCAGCGCACTGAGGCGTATATTGAGGCCGTAGAGAGACTTCGACAAAAGGGCCTGGTTTTTGACTGTGTCTGTACGCGCAAAGAAATTCTTTTGAGTGCGCCACATCCTGGTGAGGAGGGTCCCATCTATCCTGGGACTTGTCGTTCAGGACCCGGGGCAGGTCAAAGGCCTCGCGCGTTGCGTATTGAGGTGCCGCAAGAGCAAGTTTCCTTTTGTGATGGTGTTTTTGGCCCTTTCCAACAAGTCTTGTCAGATTCGGTCGGTGATTTTGTCCTGCGTCGGGCTGATGGGCTTTTTGCTTATCAACTGGCTGTGGTTGTTGATGATGCGGCGGTTGGCATCAACCAGGTCGTTCGTGGCTCCGACCTTCTCACTTCAACGCCCCGGCAGATTTTTCTCTGTGCTTCTCTTGATTATACCATCCCTGAATATATTCATCTGCCGATGGTGCTGGAACGTGACGGCAAAAAAGTCAGCAAAAGGCACGGTTCTGCCCTGCTTGACTATAAGTCTGATGCTGGAAAGTTGATTGCCCTTGCCCTGAGCTTTCTGGGGCAGATAGTACCGAATTCTTTGCTGGGGGCTCCACCCTTAGAACTTCTGCCGTGGGCCATCGAAAACTTTGATTCCCAAAGAATACCGGTTGCGCTTGAGGGAATTGTCGCCAGTCATTTGCCCCTGTGATTTAAAAAAAAACAACAAAGGCCATTGACAGGTCGTTGAAAAGCCGGTAAATAGAATACATACTCAAGTGAGCAGTACCTTGATCATGCCAACTGAATAAATAAATTTTCCTTTCAGATTAGTATCCAATCAGAGCACGGGCTGACCTCGACCTTAAGACATCCTTGATAAATAAACGCGTGGTGCAGTGCGATATTTTTTGCTCCGCAACGTTAACCTCCCAAAACATCCAAAACCTTTCGGACCGCAAAACTCGGAGAAAAAGACCTCAATACACACAACGAACCATGTATGCAGCAATTGCGGCAGGACTTTGCCGTCGTGCGTGCGTGCAAATCTTGATACAGACGGATTTTAAGGAGAACAGATGAACCTGAAGGAACTGAAAGAAAAGAAGATTGCCGACCTTTTGACCATTGCCAAGGAACTTGGCGTCGAGGGGGCATCCGGCCTGCGCAAGCAGGATCTGATCTTCGCTATCCTCAATACGACATCAGCCAAGAATGGAGCTATCTTTGGCGAGGGGGTCCTTGAAATTCTCCCCGATGGTTTTGGTTTCCTGCGCGCTCCGGATGCCAACTATCTGCCGGGCCCGGATGATATCTATATCTCTCCTTCGCAAATTCGTCGTTTCAATCTTAAAACCGGTGATACGGTTTCTGGCCAGATTCGGCCGCCGAAAGAGGGGGAGCGTTACTTTGCTCTGCTCAAGGTTGCGGAAGTCAATTTCGAAAATCCGTCTGTCGCCCGCGATAAGACTCTCTTTGATAATCTGACGCCACTTTATCCTGACCAGCGTCTGATCCTGGAAAGTACTCCAGATAACCTGTCAACGCGTGTCATCGATCTGGCTGCACCGGTTGGCAAAGGCCAGCGTGCACTGATAGTCGCTCCGCCGAGGACCGGTAAGACGGTTTTGTTGCAGAATATCGCCAATTCGATTACTGCGAATCATCCGGAAGTTTATCTGATCGTTTTGTTGATCGATGAACGCCCCGAGGAAGTGACCGATATGCAGCGGACGGTCAACGGTGAGGTCATCTCCTCAACTTTCGACGAGCCAGCGACTCGCCACGTCCAGGTGGCCGAGATGGTCATCGAGAAAGCTAAACGCTTGGTGGAGCATAAGCGCGATGTCGTTATCCTTCTCGATTCCATTACCCGTTTGGCACGCGCCTACAATACCGTGGTACCGCCTTCCGGCAAGATTCTTTCCGGGGGTGTCGATTCCAATGCCTTGCATAAGCCGAAGCGTTTCTTCGGTGCGGCCCGCAACATTGAAGAAGGGGGCAGCCTGACGATTATCGCAACCGCCCTGGTCGATACCGGCAGTAAGATGGACGAGGTTATCTTCGAGGAGTTTAAAGGCACCGGTAACATGGAGCTGCATCTCGACCGACGTTTGGTTGATAAGCGGACTTTCCCTGCCATTGATATCAACAAGTCCGGTACCCGGCGTGAAGAACTTCTTATCGACGAGGTGAGTCTGCAACGGATCTGGCTGCTACGCAAGGTGCTCTCATCGATGAACGTTGTTGACAGTATGGAGTTCTTGCTGGACAAGCTCGGCGATGCGAAGACCAACCAGGAATTCCTCGACAGTATGAATCGATAAACGATCACTGGAAAAGGTTGCAATTGCCTTAAAATAGTGGTATTGAATCACTCTTTTTAAGGCCTAAGGCCCACTAATTTGAGACCTGTACGAAGCCAGGTCAACAGGAGATAAACGATGAAAGAAGGTATTCACCCAAGCTACGAGGCCGTCACAGTTAATTGTCACTGTGGGTCATCTTTTGAGACAAAATCTACCAAAGGCGGCGACATTACTACAGAAATTTGTTCTCAATGTCACCCTTTCTATACCGGCAAGCAGAAGCTGATGGATACCGCTGGCCGAATCGAGCGCTTCCGTAAGCGGTACGAAAAGAAAGAATAGAGTTCTGGGGGGCGGCCTTGCTGGGCCGTCCCTTTGCTTTTTAATGCCGGATTCCCTGGCAACAATCTCCACGGTATCTCCCGCGTCCCGTTCCGGGACTCGGCCCGGTCCTCCGGTCGACGCGGCCCAACTTGGAAACGAAGGCCATGCTCGTCCAACTTCTGACGTACACTCCCAATCCTGAACAGATTGTGGCGGCCGCTGCGCGGCTCTGCTACTCCGACTCTTCTATTGAACAATTGCTTGGCCAGAAGCCGGAACAGGCAGCCAAGCTGTTGGCGAAGATTCTCCAGCTTGGGCATTTTTCGGTCCTTGAACATGCTTCTTTCACCTTCGGCATCGAAGGCATCAGTCGCGCTTGTTCCCATCAGCTTGTGCGTCATCGTATCGCCTCGTTTTCGCAACAGAGCCAACGTTATGTCTCTCACGAACAACAGTTCGCTGCGATAGTCCCGGAGAGTATTCGCGAGCATCCAGCTTTGCTGGAGCGTCTTGAGACGCACATGCAAGAGACTCACGGACTCTACCGCGATTTGATGGCCGCAGGTGTTCCCGCTGAAGATGCCCGCTTCGTCTTGCCCAACGCGGCTTCCACTAAGCTGGTGATGACCATGAATGCTCGTGAGTTGCATCATTTTTTTGGCCTGCGTTGTTGCCGCCGGGCGCAGTGGGAAATTCAGGCGCTGGCCAAAGAAATGCTGCAATTGGCTCGTCAGGCTTCTTCTTTGCTCTTTGCCGGAGCTGGCCCCGGCTGTCTGCAAAGGCCCTGCCCCGAAGGTGCTATGACCTGCGGTGAGATCAAAGCCGTCCGTGAAGAGTATTGGCAACTGTAACTCAACCCTGAACCTGCTGCCATTAATTGGATGGCAGTTTCGACATCGAGAATAATGACTAATTCCCATGCTGAATAAACTTGAAGAAGTCGCTGATCGCTTTCGTGAGGTAGAAGGCCTGCTCTCTGATCCTACTGTGATCAACGACCAGACACGTTACCGCACCCTGACCAAGGAGCATTCCGATCTGATCGACGTTGTCAAAGGCTACGAGCGGTCTTGTCGCATCAGAGAAGAAATTGCAGGCAGTCAGGAACTTCTCAAAGATTCTGATGCAGAAGTTCGCGAGATGGCGAATGCTGAGGTTGCCGAGCTGAGAGCTGAGCTGAGCGAGCTTGAGGAACAGCTGAAACTCATGTTGCTACCTAAGGATCCGAACGACCAGAGGAATATTATTCTCGAAGTCCGTGCCGGAACCGGTGGTGATGAGGCAGCGCTCTTTGCCGGAGACCTTTTCCGTATGTATTGCCGCTACTCTGACCGTCAGGGCTGGAAAGTGGAGTTGCTCAATACGGCAGAATCTGAAGCTGGCGGCTACAAGGAAGTCATTGCCCTGATCAGTGGTAAAGAGGTCTTCTCGCGGTTCAAATACGAAAGCGGCACTCATCGTGTGCAAAGGGTCCCGGAAACTGAGGCACAGGGGCGTATTCATACCTCTGCCTGTACGGTTGCGGTGATGCCTGAGGCTGATGATGTCGAAGTCGATATTGATCCGAGTGATCTGCGTATCGATGTTTATCGGGCCTCAGGAGCCGGTGGCCAGCATGTCAATAAAACCGAATCAGCTGTGCGTATTACTCACATCCCAACGGGCGTTGTCGTCGCCTGCCAGGATGAAAAATCACAGCATAAGAACAAGGCCAGAGCGATGAAGGTTCTGCAGTCACGAATTCTTGATGCCATGCAGGCTGAGCAGAACGCGATAATGGCGGCTGATCGCAAGAGCCAGGTTGGTAGTGGCGACCGCTCTGAGCGCATTCGCACCTACAATTTTCCCCAGGGACGCTGTACCGATCACCGTGTCGGCCTGACCCTCTATAAGCTTGAGGCCATTATGCAGGGCGATCTGGATGAAGTTATTGATACTTTGACGGCGCACGCTCAGGCGGACCTTATGTCGGGGCATGATAACTGATTGCAGAGGGTCTCATTTGACTGAACGTTGGACTGTCCTCAAAATTCTGCAGTGGACTACAGATTATTTCGCTGGCAAGGAGATCGTCTCGGCACGTCTTGAGGCCGAACTGCTCTTGGCCGCGACTCTTGATCTGGACAGGGTTGGTCTTTATGTCAATTTCGAACGCCACCTTAGTGCCGATGAGCTGACTTCCTTTCGCGAGCGGGTCAGGCGACGAGCCCTGCGTGAACCTCTTCAGTACATTCTCGGCGAAACGGAGTTCTGGTCTTTGACTTTGAATGTCAGCCCTGCGGTGCTGGTGCCACGGGCGGATACGGAAATCCTGGTCGAAGAAGCTCTCTCCCGGATTGAGGGAGCAGCAAGAGTCCTCGATGTCGGTACCGGTAGTGGCGCCATCGCGATCGCCCTGGCCCATGAAAAAGCTGAAATTCTGGTGACGGCTTTGGATTGCAGTGCCTTGGCGCTTGAGATTGCCAGCAATAATGCCGAGCGCAACGGTGTGTCAGATCGCGTGACTTGCGTTCTGGGTGACCTGGCTGATTTACCAGCGGGACCTTTCGAAATAGTTGTCAGTAACCCGCCCTACATCCCAACCGCGGATTGCGAACAATTGATGCCAGAAGTTCGTGACCATGAGCCACGCCTGGCCCTTGATGGTGGTAATGATGGTTTCGCTGCCTATCGACAGCTTGCTGCTCAAGCCGGGAAAATTCTTGTCCCCGGAGGCTGGCTGCTGGTTGAAGTCGGCATCGATCAAGCGGCCGCTGTTGGTGCTTTGTTTGCGGCTTCCGATCTCACCGAGATCAAGCATCGTGATGATTATTCCGGAATCCCACGGGTTGTTATGGGCAAAACAAAACTGTAAATTGTAAGCTGTAAGCTATAAGAGGTAAGAAACTTTGGATAAATTGATTATACATGGTGGTCATCGACTGGTCGGCGAGGTCGCAGTCAGTGGCGCTAAAAATGCTGCCTTGCCACTCCTTTTTGCGACGTTACTCTCTCCTGGACCGCACCGGATTGGCAACCTGCCGCGTTTGCGCGACATCACCACCGCAGAGCGTTTGCTGGCCGGACTCGGTGCTGAGGTTGACAGTAGCAACGGTACCCTGAAGGTGACGACTGAGAAAATCAACAGCATGGAAGCACCTTATGAACTGGTGCGCACCATGCGGGCGTCGGTGCTGGTGCTCGGTCCGTTGCTGGCCCGCTACGGCCGGGCTCGTGTCAGTCTGCCTGGTGGTTGTGCTATCGGTGCCCGACCGATCAATCTGCATCTCAAAGGGCTCGAAGCCATGGGCGCAGAGATCCATCTTGAACATGGGTATGTAGAAGCCAAAGCTGCGCGACTGCAAGGTGCCCGAATCCATTTTGATGTGCCGACTGTGGGTGGCACCGAAAACCTGATGATGGCAGCAACCCTTGCCCGGGGTACAACGATCCTGGAGAATGCTGCGCGTGAACCGGAAATCATTGACCTTGCCAAAGCTTTGCAGGGCATGGGCGCGGATATTGAGGGCGCCGGAACCGATACCATAACGATTGAAGGTGTTGATGAGTTGACTCCGATGGACTACCGGGTCATGCCGGATCGCATCGAGGCGGGTACCTTTCTGGTGGCTGCGGCTATGACCGGTGGCCGGGTCGGGGTCAAAGGTGGTTGTGCCGAACATATGGAAGCGCTGCTCAGCAAGCTCGAGGAAGCTGGCGCGACGGTTGCTGCAACTCCGGAAACGCTCTGGGTTGAAGGTCCTGAAGAGATCCGGTCGGTGAACATCAAAACTCAACCTCACCCGGGATTCCCCACCGATATGCAGGCCCAGTTCATGGCGATGATGACTCTCGGCAAAGGGACCAGCCTGATTACAGAAGCGGTCTTCGAGAATCGTTTCATGCATGTTAGTGAGTTGCAACGGATGGGTGCTGATATCTCAATCGAAGGGCATACAGCAGCAGTCAAAGGTGTCTCCGGCTTGTTTGGAGCCCCGGTAATGGCTACCGACCTGCGCGCCAGCGCTTGCCTGGTGCTCGCCGGACTGGCCGCAGAGAATACCACTGAGATCAGCCGCATCTATCATCTCGACCGTGGCTACGAAAATCTGGAAGAAAAGTTCCGCAGCCTGGGTGCAGATATCGAGCGTGTTCCGGCATAAAAACCGTGACTGGAAGGCGGCGACTGATTACACTGTTTAGTTAGTGCCCATCCGGAAACTTCGGATCGGTGCCGTGTAAGTTTCTGATTTGGAAACCAGCAATTTTTCGCAAGGTCAAGGAAATCAAGTATTTGAGCGGAGGCGTAGCACTTTACGCCGCACAATCAAATGCGCAGATTGACGCCGAGATTGCGGAAAAGGGCGGTTTCCGGACAGTAACTAACTAAGTCGACAACTCCGAGGTGACATGAAATCTATTCTGATCGTTGATGACGAGCAAAGCATACGCGAAAGTCTGACTGGTATATTACTGGACGAAGGATTTACGCCTTTCTCGGTTGAAAGTGGCGAGGCAGCAATAGATAAAGTCAGCGAGGAGAGACCAGACCTTATTCTTTTAGACATATGGATGCCTGGCATGGACGGTATGGAAACCTTGTCCAGGATTCGTGACATTTATCCAGACCAACTGGTTGTTATGATGAGTGGGCATGGCACCATAGAAACTGCTGTCAAAGCAACCAAACTTGGTGCTTACGATTTTATTGAGAAGCCGCTTTCTATTGAGAAGGTTCTACTCTGCATCCATAATGCTGCGAAAGTTGGGCAACTGGTTGAAGAGAACCGCGAGCTCAAAGCTCAGATTGGTAAAGAGCATGAAATGATTGGCAACAGCAAGCCGATTATGGAGCTGAAGCAACAAATCAAAATTGCAGCACCGACCTCCGGGTGGATTCTCATTACAGGAGAGAACGGGACGGGCAAAGAACTGGTCGCTAGGGCGATCCATCATGGTTCAAAAAGACATGACAAATCGTTTATCGAAGTTAACTGTGCAGCCATACCAGAAGAATTGATTGAATCAGAGCTCTTTGGCCATGAGAAGGGTTCTTTTACTGGTGCGACCACACAACGCCGCGGTAAATTCGACCAGGCCCATCAAGGAACCTTGTTTCTGGACGAGATAGGTGATATGAGCCTCAAGACTCAGGCGAAGGTATTGCGCATTCTGCAGGAGCATAAATTTGAAAGGGTTGGCGGTAACAAAACGATAGAAGTTGATGTACGTGTTATTGCAGCGACAAACAAGGATCTCGAAAAAGAAATCGCAAAGGGGAACTTCCGGGAAGATCTTTACTACCGGTTAAACGTCATTCCATTCCACGTGCCACCCTTGCGCGAGCGCAAAGCTGACATTTCACGCCTTGCTAACCATTTTCTGCAATACTTCTGCAGAAAGGAAAGCCGTGAAACCAAGACCTTGGATGAAGAATCGATGCATGCCATCACAAACTACTCCTGGCCAGGAAACGTGCGGGAGTTAAAGAATTTGATCGAACGACTGACCATCATGTCTCCAGGAACGACGATTATCCGTAGCCAAATCCCGCAAGCTATACACAATGGTCAACAAACGACAGCGAAAGATCAAAGTTCGATCAACCTGACAGCAAACACCTTCCGCACTGCAAAAGAAGAATTTGAGAAAGAGTTTCTGATCCAGAAACTTGAAGAAAACGATTGGAATGTGTCACGTACGGCAGAGGCTGTTGAGATCGAGCGCTCCAACCTTCATCGTAAAATCAAGACGTACGGAATTGAGTTGAAGAAGTAAGTTTGAGGATTCTATCTTCTCCAACAAACGCTACAGCACAAAAACAAAAAGCCCCACCTCATTTGAGGCGGGGCTTTTCTAAATAATTTCGGCGGCGTCCTACTCTCCCACACAGTTGCCCATGCAGTACCATCGGCGCAGTAGGGCTTAACTTCTGTGTTCGAGATGGGAACAGGTGTGA
>JAGXHM010000030.1 GCA_024636155.1 Deltaproteobacteria bacterium | reverse complement strand
TTCTCGATTCCGCAGGCGATCAGGCTGATCGAAAAGAAGGATGATCCGAACCGCAAAGCTGTTGTTAACAGTATCACTGACAAAATGCTACCAACTTGGGTTGAATTTAAAGGGATGTTCGTGACTATGGTCCGATCGGGTTTTATCGGGGTCTTTACCGGTCTGATCCCAGGAACCGGCGGTGACACAGCTTGTTGGTTCGGATACAACGAAGCTAAACGTTTTTCCAAACACAAAGAAAAGTTCGGTACTGGATACCCGGAAGGCGTTGCGGCGGCTGAAGCAGCCAACAACGCAGTAGTCGGTGGGTCGCTGATCCCAACCATCTCACTGGGTATCCCAGGGAGTTCATCCGCTGCCGTGCTGATGGGCGGGTTGATGGTGCATGGCATTATGCCTGGACCGACACTGATGACCGAGCATGCTGACATCACCTACACCCTGATCTGGGCGATCTTGATTGCGAACTTTGCAATGCTTTTCGTGGGCCTGCTGATGACCCGCATGAGCATTTCTGTCACTCGGGTCAAAGATACAATTATGGCCCCCATGATTATTGTTTTGTGCGTTATCGGTTCTTTTTCGATCAACAACAGCATTTTTGATGTCGGATTGATGTTAGCTTTCGGCTTGCTCGGTTATGTGATGGATAAGCTGAACATTCAGACCGCACCCATGGTGGTCGGTCTTATTCTAGGAAATCTACTCAATGTCAGTTTGCACCAATCCCTTTTAATTAGCGACGGAAGTTGGGGGGTTTTTGTCACTACGCCTATCTCAGCTGTGTTGCTGGCTATTGCGCTGATTTCGATACTGCAATGCACACCGTTTTTTTCCTGGATTCCCAGGCTTTGGAAATTTAGGCTGAATGGCAATAAACGTGGAAGCGGTGGCCCGACTGAATAGCAAAACAAGAATTGAAAGGAAAAGAGTATGATTCCTAGTACCCAAATAAAAGGTGAATCAACAACCATTAATATCGGCAAGGTCGTCTGTATCGGTCGCAATTACTTTGATCATGTCAAAGAGCTGGGTAATGAAGTCCCTGACAAGCCGGTCCTTTTCATCAAACCATCAACAAGCGTAATTCATGATGGGGAACAGATTCATATTCCTGATATCTCTCAGGATTGCCATCACGAAATTGAACTGGCTGTGCTGATTGGGAAAGTTGGCAAAAACGTGACCGAAGCCGAAGCTATGGACCTGGTCATAGGTTATGCCGTAGCCATTGACCTTACCCTTCGCGATGTGCAGAGCATTCAGAAGAGTAAAGGACTTCCTTGGGAGATAGCCAAAGGGTTTGACACCTCCTGCCCACTTTCAGATTTTGTTCCCGCACAAAAAGTGGTCGATCCGCATAATCTCAACATGACTTTGTGGGTGAACGATGAAATGCGACAGAACGGTTCAACCTCCCTGATGATGCGTCGCATTCCCGAGATCATTTCAGAGGCCTCGCAGTTTTTTACCCTACTACCTGGTGACGTACTGCTAACTGGCACACCGGCAGGTGTCAGCCAGGTCAAAAGCGGGGATTCAATCAAAGCTTTTATTGAAGATGTCGGTGAACTCATCGTCAGTGTCAAGTGAATCATCACTGGCACTCTGTTCGTATGAAATTGGCGGAAAATTATCCGGCTTTCAAGGTTTTGAGTGATCAGCAGCAAAAGGGAGGAGATCTATGAGGCTGGCAACGATCAGAATCAAAGGGATTGAGACAGCGTCCATTGTTCTGGATGATTACGTTGTAACTCTTGGAACCATAAATGAAAAACTGAACAAAAAATGGGAAACGAATATCCTTTCGATTCTGCAGACTGGCCAACTGGATGGAATCAATTCGTGGTATCGAAACGGAGGCAAGAACACGCTGGGCGAGTTGAAATCCGAAGGGATTCTACTCTCTGCCGCCACATTCGGACCACTTTATCGGAAACCGCGGAAAATCTTCGGAATCGGCCTGAATTATGTCGATCATGCCGCAGATCTTGCGGAAAAAGCGCCGAGCACCGATCCGGCCAGTTTTTTCAAGCCTGATACAACCATCATTGGGCACGGTGACAAGATCAAAATCCCACTACAATCTGACGCCACCACCGCGGAAGCGGAATTGGGTATCGTTTTTGGAAGGGAATGTATTGATGTAGAGAGGCAAGACTGGCTCAGCGTCGTCGCAGGCTTCACCACCATCATCGACATGACTGCGGAAGATATCCTGCGTAGAAATCCGCGCTATCTTACCATTTCCAAGAGCTTCGAGAGTTTCTTCAGTTTTGGTCCGCAACTGGTCACAACAGATGAAATTCAAGATGTGATGAAACTGAATGTGGCGACTGTGATCAACGGTGAGATCCATGCGCAGAATCTCGTTGCTAATATGACCTTTCCTCCTGATTTTCTGGTCTCTTATCACTCGAAAGTCATGAGAATGTATCCCGGAGACATTATCTCCACTGGAACACCGCGTGCTGTGCATATCAAACATGGCGATACGGCTGAGTGTCGCATCAATGGTTTTGCATCTCTTGCCAACCCTGTCATCGATAAGAAAATTACCACCAACTAAGGAGTTACTAAGATGGATTTAGGACTAAAAGATAAAGCCGTAATCGTCATGGCCTCAAGTTCGGGACTGGGCAAAGCCATTGCCACTGAATTTGCCCGTGAACAAGCCAAGGTCATGCTGTTCAGCCCCTTTGAAGATCAACTCAAGGAAGCTCAAGCCGACATAAAGGCAATGACTGGAAAAGAACCGGAGATCTTCGTCGGCGATATCACCAGGGCGGAAGACATCAAGCAACTGGTTCAAACTACCGTTGTCAAATTTGGTTCGGTTTATGCGCTGGTCAACAATACGGGCGGTCCTCCAGCCGGAACCTTTGACGCATTTGACGATGAAGCCTGGCAAAAAGCCTTTGAACTGACACTACTCTCTTATATTCGTGCGACCCGAGAAGTGCTCCCGCACATGAGGAAAGCAGGTACCGGCCGCATCCTCAACTCAACCTCATCGTCAGTCAAAGCCGTTCTGGACAACCTGATTCTTTCCAATACCTTTCGCAGTGGTGTTGTCGGACTTTCGAAAACACTGTCTCAGGAGCTAGGTAAGGACGGGATTCTCGTCAACGTCATCGCTCCAGGCCGGATTGGCACTGCCCGAATAGATCAACTTGATCAGCTCAGAGCCGACAAAGCCGGCATCTCAGTTGAAGAGATTCAGAAAAATACCTTCAAGACCATACCATTAGGTCGTTACGGTAATCCCGACGAGTACGGAAAACTTTCTGTTTTCCTCTGCTCGGAAGCAAACACCTATATCACCGGCCAGACCGTGCTTGTCGACGGCGGCTTGGTCAAAGCACTCTAAAAAAACAACTTTTTTCCGTGACGATTCGTTCATTTGGATCAGGGCAATTATGCAGAAGTGTGGGTTGTTTCCGAGAAAGTTGCATTTACTTTATACGCAACATGTTTCATCGAGGAGCTAAGATGGTTACCAAACGAGGTAACAGTAAAGATATCACCGAGGCTTATTATTCCGGTTTGATGAGTTCCTGCGGATATAGGCGTAAGGATATGGACAAGCCAATCATTGGGATTGTTAATTCTTGGACCGATGTCAACCCGGGGCACAAACCACTGGCAGAACTTGCGGGCTACGTCCGTGAGGGAATCTGGGCCAATGGCGGAGTGCCAGCAGAATTTCATGTCCCGGCGCCCTGTGACGGAATAGCCCAGGGTGCTGGCATGCACTATGTTCTGGTCCAGAGAGACCTGATCGCGGCATCTATTGAGTCCATGGTCAAGGCCCATGGTTTTGACGGTCTGGTGTTCCTTTGCTCATGCGACAAAATCATCCCCGGCATGTTGATGGCTGCCGGCCACATCAACAAGCCCTCGCTGTTTCTGACGGCTGGTGCCATGCAGCCCTATAAAGAAAAGGGTAAAGTTTATGTCACCTGTGATCTGAAAGAAGCTATGGGCAAACACAGGGTTGGTGAAATTGACGAAGAGACTATGAACAGGTGGATTGCCGGGATGTGCAGCTCAGCGGGAACCTGTTCGATGTTCGGAACGGCCAACACCATGGGAACATTCCTTGAGAGTACCGGTATTGCGCCGCTACGTTCCGCAACCATGCTATTTAGCTCCTCCGCCAAAGTCTGGCAGGCCAGGGACGTGGGCGAGCGCATTGTAAATCTCGTCAAAGAGCAGAAAAACTTCAAGGATTATTTCACTGACTCAGTCTTGCAGAACGGTATCAAATATATTTCTGCATCAGGAGGTTCGACCAACGCGATTCTTCACTTGATCGCCATCGCAAAAGCGATGGGAACAAATCTCCCGCTGAAAAGATTTGATGAAATTCAATCTTCAGTGCCGGTTATCGCAAAGTTTAAACCCTCATCTAAATATAATATGGAAGATTTTGATGAAGCAGGTGGCGTTGCAGCAATCCTCAAAACAATTCAGCAGTATCTCGACCTTGATGCCGAGATGGCATTTTACGGCACAACTTTGAAGAATGTTGTCGATAGCCTAGAAGGTCAAATCAATCGTGAAGTGATCCATGATGTGTCCGATCCGCTTGCCGAAGGAGGCTGTTTTTCGATCATTTTCGGAAACCTCGCTCCCCTTGGTGCTGTCGTTAAAAAAACTGGCGTCGATCCAAAGATGTATCATCATAAAGGCAAAGCAGTTGTTTTCGAATCAGAAGAAGAAGTCAGAGATTTTATGCTGACCAAAACCGTTGAACCTGGTTCTGTCCTGGTCATCAGATATGAAGGACCCAAGGGAGGACCGGGAATGAGAGAAATGTCTATACCTGCGGCTATGCTGGTTGGTATGGGGCTGCATACATCGGTCGCAATGATTACCGATGGCAGATATTCGGGAGCATCTAAAGGCCCATGTGTCGGACATATCGCCCCTGAAGCTTGGGACGGCGGTCCGCTCGCTGCGGTACAAGATGGTGATATCATAGAGATTGATCTCAATAAGAACCTGATTCATCTGCATGTTCCCGACGCAGAAATTGCCGAGCGCATGAAACATGTTGTCAAGCCTGAGCGTAATGTCGTGGGCTCTCTAAATGCCTATCGCAAGGGTGTTGCAGGTTCCGAAGAGGGTGCGGTCTGGCTTTACTGAGCCAAAGTTCGCTCAAAAGCCTGTCTTTCAGGAAGCGAGCACTTGCTTTTGCTGATCAATTTCAATTCACCTCAAATAATAAACGAGATATGCCTTGAGTATTTTTAACGTATTACTTGATCCGGTACCATTGCCACGAATGGTCAAAGCTGAACAGACCTACCAGCGATCTCTCGTCCTGAATCCAGAAGAGGAACTTTTAAAACAACTCAAAGAAAGTAATGTCCTATCTCTGGTCAGAAATGGGATGTCGATCGCAATTACCGTAGGGAGTCGTGGCATCAGCAATCAACCAATCCTTGTTCGTGCCTTGGTCTCAGAGTTGAAAAAAGCTGGAGCTGAACCATTCATAATACCAGCCATGGGGTCGCATGGTGGGGCAACGGCCGAAGGACAGAAATCTATACTCTCAGGAATGGGGATCACAGAAGACTTTATCGGCGCACCGATTAGGGCAACGATGGAAACAGTCATTCTTGGAGATGCTGATCAAAATCTTCCTGCCCATATTGACAAATACGCTTATGAAGCTGACGGGATTGTCATTATCAACAGAATTAAGCCGCACGTTGCTTTCAGGGGCCCCTATGAAAGCGGGTTGGCCAAGATGATCGCCATTGGTCTTGGTAAACAGAGGGGTGCTGAGGTTTGCCACCGTATGGGATTCGGGCACATGTCCAAGAACATTCCCACGATTGCAAAAAAGACCATTGCGGAAACAAATATCATGTTTGCCGTGGGACTGCTGGAAAATGCTTACCACGAAACAGCCCGGATAGAAATAATTCCGACACATCTGCTTCTTGATCGCGAACCAGCACTTCAGGAAGAAGCGAAAAGCCTGTCAGCAAAGCTCGCTTTTGACCGACTGGATGTCCTAATTATGGATGAAATTGGTAAGGATATCAGTGGTACAGGTTTTGATACCAATGTTGTCGGTCGTTACCACACACCCTTCATTAGCGGCGGCCCTGATATCACCAGAGTTGCAGTACTCGACATTACCAATCGCAGCAAGGGAAACGGCAACGGTCTCGGGATTGTCGACATGACAACAATGCGCGCATTTAATAAGTTCAAATTTGATATGTCATACCCGAATGCGCTGACATCAACGGTTCCGCTCAGCGTAAAGATACCAATGGTTCTTGAGAGCGATAAGCACGCCATTCAGGCGGCCATACGAACGTGCAACATTTTTGATCAAAAGACGGTTCGCCTGATGCGGATCAAGAATACCAACGAGATGGACGAAGTCGAGATTTCGGAAAGCCTGATAAAGGAGGTGGAGCGAAATCCATATCTTCAAATCACTTCTGAACCCTTCGACCTTTCGTTTGATGAGAATGGGAATCTGTTTTGAAAAGTCTGGCCGCTTATTAACACAACCATTATCCAACTTTAAATCGTCCCGTCCCAAAGGACATTTATAATTGAGGAATTTTTCACTATGAAAACCTTAAAGTTTTTAGTTCTTAATCCAAAGGATACCGTGGCTGTATTGCTGGAAAATGGGACAAAAGGAGACCGGGTTCTTGTCTCAGAAGAGGAAATTATTCTGCTTGAAAATGTGGAGTTTGCCCATAAGGTGCTGATCGCAGATTCCACCAAAAACGATCCGGTCATAAAATATGGCGTCAATATCGGATATATGAAGGCAGATGCACCTAAGGGCACCTGGATCCACGGGCATAATATGGGATGTGACCGTGGCAAACAAAAAGAGAGCTTTTGAAATGAAATTTATGGGATACAGAAGAGCCAATGGCACAGTCGGGATCAGAAATCACATCGCCATAATTCCTTCTGTTTTTTGTGCCAACAATGTCGTGGAACATATTGCCCGACAGGTTAAAGGGGCTGTGGCGCTAAGGCATCCTGTCGGCTGTTCTCAAGTCGGATTTGATCTCGAATTGACGGCAAGAACATTGATCGCAATGGGGAGGCATCCTAATATTGCGGCCGTGGTTGTCGTTGGCCTCGGGTGTGAACGGTTCAAGCCAACCGAACTGTATGAAGAAGTCAAAAAAAGCGGGAAGCCGGTTGAAATGATAGTCATTCAAGAGGAGGGGGGGTCTTCCAAAACCATAACGAAAGGAGTGAAAATAGCAAATCAATTTGCGCAACAGGAAGTAAATCGGCCACGAGTTGAATGCGATTTGTCGGAATTGACTATCGCCGTGAAATGTGGCGGCACCGATGCTACAAGCGGCTTGGCAGCCAACCCAGTCGTCGGCGCAATGTCCGATCTCCTCGTTTCCGCCGGAGGAAGCACAATCCTCTCAGAGTTGAATGAGCTTATCGGTACTGAAGACATGCTGGCGGCCAGAGCTATAAACAAAGAGGTTTCAGACAAGGTTTACGCAGCCATTTTCGCGGTCGAAGACAAACTTCGGTCTGGCTGTGATGATAGATACGTGGGGAGGAACGAACTGATTTCCCCTGGGAATTATGATGGTGGCGTAAGCAACATTGTCGAAAAAGCTTTGGGTGGCGTTTACAAAGGAGGCTCTGCACCTGTTACAGACGTTCTTGAGTATGCGATTCCGCCGCAACCTGGCCAAAAAGGACTATTTCTAATGAATTATGAAAGTCATGATGGCGAAGTTGTGACTGGAATGATTGGCTGCGGAGCACAGATCGTTGCGTTTACTTCGGGCCGGGGTACTCCTGCAGGGTTTCCTTTTGCTCCGGTGATTAAGTTGACAGGAAACAATTTCATGTTTGAAAAGATGAAGGAAAACTTTGATTTTAATACAGGCGACATCATTAATGGAGAAGCCACAATTAAAGACAAGGGGAAAGAGCTCTTTGACATGGTTGTTGACGTGGCCAACGGTCAACAAACTGCTGCAGAACTACTCGAATCTTATGAGTTGTTCTGTGTTGCAAGAGCAATGGGCAGTAATCCAAACGCCTAGTATTTAGCTGCTCAAATGAAAAATGGTCATTACTTCCAATTCACACCTCAATTCCACCTAAGTTAGTCATGCCCCTCACTGGGACACTGGGAAGGTGGATTGACAATTAGTTGTCTGTTTAAGAAATTCGCACCACAAAATACACAGTTACTGCAACCCGACGCTTCGTCGCCCGATGGGCTTCCGCAACCCCTCGGAATCTATGGGGTGGCGTCGGGTCGTCGAGTGCGTCGAGTCATGCGAGGATTTTTTTTGGTGTTGGATCCCCATGGACTCATCCGCTCGTCCCCTCCAGCATCAGCAGTAAAAAACTTTTGAAAACATCCGACGCACCCGACGACTTGACGCCGCACCATGAAATTCAATGAGTTATGCGAAGAGGATCGGCGTCGAGGCGACGAGTGCTCTGGGGGAACTTTCCTCGTCATCACCTCGTTGTGAAAAACGGGGATGGTCAGTGGCATGAAGGTTTGGAATTGTAGATCTATAAATCCCAAGGATATGTAGGAATGAGTTACAATAATATAAATAAGGATTTGTTCGGGGAGGCTTACTGTGGGCACTGTTAATCGTGAGTTATAAGAAAGATATGCCTGGAGAAAATTGATAGTTAATCATTCAATAACCATTCTTTTTGTTTTGCCTTCCCACAAATCGGGCAATTATGACCTGCAACAACAAGACGATGGTTACAATCAGCGCCCCCCCAATAATCACCACAAGAAACCAAAGCAAAAGATCCTCCCTTCTCTTGTACCTTTCAGACAACATAAGGCTGAAACTAATGAAATGCAAGTGAACCGTGTTTCCGCAACTGATGAAGAAAAGGTTGGCCATCATTCTATCATTAATGAGCGCTTTAAATTGCTCTATTAATAACACGCCTGTTTTCGTCTCGGCAGTGGTGACATATGAGAAACTGTGGCTCAGTGATCGTCTAACACCTCCCGCACTTTAGCCGTTAACACTTCAAGAGAGAAAGGCTTCTGCAAGAAGTGGATTTCATCTTCAATGATCCCCTGGTCGGAGATGATATCGGTGGTGTAGCCGGACAGGAAAAGAACCTTCATCTCTGGTCGAAGTGTTTGTAGCTTGGCAGATAATTCCCTGCCGTTCATCACTGGCATGATCACATCGGAAACCAGCAGAGGAATCGGGCCGGGGTGCTCCTTGGCAAGAGTTTGGGCAAGGTCAGGTGTGATTGCGGCCAGTACCGTGTAGCCACTCTCTTCGAGCATGGACGTCACCATGTCAAGAAGCATCACGTCATCTTCAACCAGCAGGATGGTTTCGGTGCCGCGGAGAAATGTTTTTTCTACCGTCTCCTGTTTCGCTTCAACAGTCTTACTCGTCCGGGGAAGATAGATATTGAAGACCGTTCCCAGCCCCGGTTCGCTGTAGACGGTGAGAAAGCCGTGGTTCTGCTTGACCGCACCATAAACGGTGGCCAGTCCCAACCCGGTTCCACTGCCGACCTCTTTGGTGGTGTAGAATGGCTCGAAGATATGGGCCTGGGTCTTCTTATCCATGCCGCAGCCATCGTCACTCACGGAAAGCAGGACATAATCACCAGGCACAACATCGTAGGGAAGAGTGCTAATGCTGCTCTCGTCCAAAGTGCGATTTTCCGTCTTTATCGATATTTTGCCAATACTATCGATCGCGTCACGGGCATTGACACACAGGTTCGCCAGAATCTGATCGAGCTGTGATGGGTCGACGTTGACCGGCCATAGATTGGCTGCGGGGTTCCATGAGAGCTGAATATTCTCACCGATGAGGCGCTGCAGCATTTTAAGCGTTCCACCGACAGCTTCATTTAAATCCAGAACTTTGGGGGCAATGATCTGCTTGCGAGCCAAGGTCAGTAGTTGCCGGGTGAGATCAGAAGAACGATTGGCCGTTGTACAGATTTCCTGCAAATTAGAGATGAATGGGCTGGAAGGGCCCGCTTTCATGAGAGCCATTTCCGCATGGCCAAGGATGACCCCCAGCATGTTGTTGAAATCATGAGCCACGCCGCCGGCCAATTGACCGATCGATTCAATCTTCTGAGATTGTTGCAGTTGGCTTTCAATTTTTAGCCGCTCATCTTCGGCCTGCTTGCGTTCGGTGATGTCCTGATTAACGCCAATTAGCTTGATAGTCCGCCCCTCGGCATCCTTCACTACCCTAATGCGGGTCTCTACCCAGACAACGGCACCTTCCCCTGTCAGCAGTCGAACTTCAACCAGAGCAAGATAGTTCGGGTCGGCAGATTCAAATGCCAGTTGAGTTTGTTGACCAATTATGGGTGCATCGTCCGGATGGACGTAGCGGTGGGCAAAGTCGGTCGAAGACATCCGGTATCCACCGACCTCCTCAGCCGTAACCTTATGCAGCGAGTAATACTGGTCGTTGAATATGAATTCATCCGCAGCAAACTCATATTCCCAGTAGCCCACCTTGGCGATTTTCAAGGCTTCCGACAGTTGACGATCTTTTTTTAACAGTGCGGCGGTACGTTGCTCGACCGCTTGTTCAAAAAAACGGTGCAACAGACTCAATTCCAGGTGAGTACGGATTCGGGCACGAACTTCATCGATATCGAATGGCTTGGTGATGAAGTCGGTGCCCCCGATGGAAAACCCGCGGACTCTTTCCATCGGCTCATCGGCCGAACTGAGGAAGATAAGAGGAATCTGATTGCCCGTCTCAGTCGCCTTGATGCGACGGCATACTTCATAGCCATCCATGTCTGGCATCAAGATATCCATAAGGATCAGGTCGGGAGGGGTTGGCCCCATCACTATTTCTATCGCCTTCGGCCCATTATCGGCGGCCATGATGCAATATTCGTCGGATAGCACGCTTGTGAGTTGGTGAATACTCTCCGGCACATCATCGACGATCAGTATTTTGAAACGGTCTTGCGCAACGCCCTCCGCGCTTGCGCCAGGCGGAAGGGGCTTCCTGCGGTAACGCCGCAATTCAAGCTGGGTCAGAACTCGCAACTTGAGCCAGTCGGGATTAACCGGCTTGGCGATATAATCGACGGCACCCATTCTCAACCCCTGAGCTATATCTTCTGACTCCGGAACGGAGGTCACGATAATGACCGGGATATACTTTGTGAGCGGGTCAACCTTGAGCCTGCGCAATACCTCATAGCCATCCATGCCGGGCATTTTGATGTCGAGCAATATCAAGCTCGGCTGCGGTTTGCGTACCACCAACTCCAACGCCTTTTCACCGTTGGTCGCTGCGACGACGGCATAGGTGTCGCCCAGAACGGTCATCATCGCGTGCAGGTTTTCACTCGCGTCATCCACGATGAGTATCTTAGATTTTTCGTTGCTGATATCTGTCATGGAGGGGTCCTCTTGTTCATGTTTCACCACGCAGGCGCGTGCGTAATGTATTGATCCGGGCAAGCGCCTCGTCAATGGCAAACTTGTCCACCTCGGCGGCTATCTCGGTCATCGCTTGTTCCGTTTCGCCGCCGGCCACGCCAGTACGCAATTCCGCCAGCACTGTCTCGGCCTGTCCCAAGTCACTCTCCAACAGTGTGGCCAGAGTTGCCAGCCTGGAAAGCAATTCGTCGCGCTCCAGCACCTCCGTTGCCACAGGCGCAGCAAAAGTCTGTGCAGCGAGCCCGTCAATTTCAGCCATGAGTTGCCTCAGCAATTTCTTCAAATGCTTAAATTGCGTGGGTTTAGGCATCTTGTCTTGCTTCAGCAAGACATCCATTTCGGCGACACTGGCAAATAATTCGTTCGCACTGAGGGTGCCGCACACCCCCTTGAGTTCATGGCAGAACGCCTCACCCGCTGCGATGCCTTGATCTGCGATAAGACGTTGCAACTCATCGACGGCATCATGGTAATGTTCCCGGAAATGGTGCAACTGCTTGCGGTAGGCTTCAGCTTTGCCTCCGAAGCGACGGATGCCCTGCAACGCGTCGATGCCCTTTAAAGCCAGCAAATCCGGTGCTACTTTCTTGGTATTCGTTGTGGAATAAGATTTGCGTGCCGCGGCGTTATCATTCACCCGTTGCCGCTTACCCCCGTGCGCGGGCGGACTTGCGTCCGGTACGTTTTTTTCAGGCTCAGGCGGCGACTTAACCCACTTCAGCAGCACCTTCCACAGATCATCCGGCTCGACAGGCTTGGGGATGTGGTCGTTCATGCC
>JAGXHM010000029.1 GCA_024636155.1 Deltaproteobacteria bacterium | reverse complement strand
CCTTTACGTCGTCGACTCTGACTGCTGTCGACAGGGGGATGCCGGCAGGCTATTATGCCTCGGCGCAGAACTGTCACCGTTTCGATGGCCGACGTAGCGACACAACGCAGCGTGGTGGTTGGAATAAGGTTACACCGTGGGCTTTTGACAACGATGAAACTGAATCCGAACACAAGGGCTCTAAAGATCCGGCGTACAACTCACGTGCCGGTAATTAATTGCGGTGAATGTATGAAAAAAGGAACAGGAGGCAGGTGAACCCCTGCTTCCTGTTCCCTGGATCTGTATAACTTAAAATTAACGGGAGCGACTTGTGCAGAAATTATTAACGAAGCTAATCCTGCTATTATCTGCCGTTGTGTTCTTTGGCTGTTCTGTGAATAGTGAGGCGATACGATCTCAAAATATATCCACCGGCCCGCTTGAAGTTAAACTAGAGTGCAAAGCGGCTAATCGGCTCGGTTGTCGACACCATGGACAAATATATCCATGGAATGCCTGGGTCGAAGAGCAGGGCTACAATTCAAAACAATTTGCGGTGAAGGATGTGATTCAGACTGGCAATACAGCTGTTGTTCGCGTCATTGAACGTTAGCAGGCAGTGTCTTTTCGAACAAACAAAGGCAGTGATCTTTTGCAGTAATTCGGGAATCGCTACCTTTTTAATTATTGTGAAGCAATCTTTGTGATCAATTAACCTCTGCCGCCCTGCGCATAAATGTCGCCGCATCAGATTCTCGACCGATCCGCGCATAACCCTCCCCTATCTCCCTTAAAGAGGTTGCGACCTCTATTGCATTCCCTCCAAAGTTCTCGATCGGCAGATAGACCTTACCCTTCCGGGCTTTCATCAGCATCATTGAATTCGTTTTTGCAAATTCACCCAGGGTTTTTTCGCCTAGATTGTAACGTGCTGAGAACTCAAGAATGGGTCGATCATCGGTGTTGAGAAAATTGGTATCCTTGCAGAAGTTTTTCAGCGTCTCTTCGGCAAACAGATAGCGGGAAGCAATCAAATCACCCGGCGTATCGATATTGAGCGTCGCCAGAAGACTGCTGATGTCGGAGTTCTTAAATCTTTGTTGGAGTTGCGTGTAGTCAAATACGACGGGATCTTTTGAGCCAACCAGAATCATGTCTGACCCGGCCTGAAAAACAAGTACTTTGGGGAAGGTTTTGAGGAAGGTACGGCTAGCGATCTTGAGATTCTCGAGTGTGATGTCGTACAGGCCGATCCACTGGCAGAAGATCCCCCGCTCTTTAAGGCGGCTTGCGGCCAGTTGATAAAAATCATCGGTAAAGAGATTGGAGTTTCCGGCCTGCCAGGGGTTGGAAGGTTCAGAAACAATCACGTCGTACTTTTTGGAGCTGGTCAACAGCAGATTGCGTCCGTCGTTGATCACAAGATCGACTTTTGGGTCTTTGAGCACATTTTCATTGTATTCTGAAAAGTAAGCTTCTGCTTTGGCCACTTCAGGGGAAATTTCAACACAGGTGATCGATTTGGTTGGATGGTCACTCATGGCATTGAGGGTAATTCCGGTTCCCAGACCAACAACCAGAACGTCCTCAGGTTTTGGGTGGAGCAGCAAAGGGATCTGGCCGATCAGGATCTGGGTGGCCATGTCGCTACCGGTGCCGCCATCGGTTTTGCCGTTAACCGAGAAGAAACGAAAGTAGCCGTCGAGGCTTTCATGTACGGCAACGGTCGCATCGCGCCCCTCAATGACTTCAAGGATGCGTTCTTGTCCGAGAACTTTATCGAGGCCACCCATCTTGGCATATTTTGGTGCGTAACAGTAGACTCCACTGTTGATCAGTTCCATGTTCCAACTGGCAGGAAGCAGGATTATCACCACAGCTGCAATTAACAGCACTGGAATACGATATCCCGAGATATTTTTGCGGTAATAAAGGGTCAGCACCAACACCAGGAGCAGATTGCCGATGGCCAGGCCGCGGAAGCTATTCAGTAGGCCGAGGGTTGGAATCAAAACGATGCCGGCCAGCAGACTGCCGAGCACTGCACCTATAGTGTTGTGCAATACGACCAGACCGACCCCTTCTCCTGTATGCGCCTTACCGGGGTCAATGATAGCGACGGCTGCTGGCAGTAGAGCACCAGAGAAGATTGTCGGCAAGGCCGTGACCGCAAAGACAATCAGGAATGAGAGCAGGGAAAGGAGCCACCAACGCCCACCCGAGATTTCGTGAGCGAACTGGAACAGATAGGCCAGTTTATCGTAATGCGGTGCGCTCGCTAAAATGGCGATCCCCATCATGGCGGATAAGGTCAGGAAAAGCTTTTTCTCATCCATCCCCGCATGGGCCAGGCGAGCATAGAGGACGCCACCAATGGCGATACCCACCAGATAGGCACTCAACATCAGTGAGAAGGCATAACTGGTATTGCCGAGGAAGAGCAGCAGGATCCGTGTCCAGAGGATTTCGTAGGCGAGGCCGAAGAAGCCGACCAGGCCGATTGCCAACAAAATCGGACGGTATCTAAGCGTATCTAATTTGGCTCTTGATGATGTAGGCTGCTGCATGCCATCGGCGTCGATTGCTCCGTAACGCTTGGCGAGCTGGAATGCGATCAGTGCCACGGCGAGATTGCTGCCGATTGCCAAAGCTCCGGTACGGGATAGCCCGAAAGTCGGGATCAGCCAGTACCCGGCAGCAAAAGCGCCCAAGGTTGCGCCAAGGGTGTTCAAAGCGTAGAGCCGACCGATCTGTGCGCCGGATTTACGGCGAGCGAAAAAACGACACATCAAAGGAAAGGTGCCCCCCATACAGATGGTCGGGGGCAGCAACAACAGGCTTGAGAACAGAATATTGATTGTGGTGACTAACCAGGGCAGGTCTGGAAGCTTATGGGTCCAGTAAATATAGAGATGTTCCACCACCCCGAGAGCTGGAGCGAAGAGCAGCGCAGTGAGGGCAATGCCAAATTCGAGGATGCAGTAAATTTTGAGAAGGTTGCCTTCATGGTCGACATAACGGCCAAAAAGAAAACTGCCTATGGCCAGACCGGCCATGAAAGTTGCCGCGACGACACTTACGGCAATCATAGTGTTGCCGAAGGTCAACGACAGATACTTGGTCCAGAGTATCTCGTAGATGAGAGCACTGCAGCCAGATGCGGCAAAGATCGTGTAAAGAATCTGTTTGTGTTTATCAGGAATCTCCATGTGCCCCCACTTGGCAACAGAATAAACTAATTAGAAGGTTCAAACAATAACTGAAATATTTACTCCTTTATCTCTCGTAAAATTTTGCTCAAAAACCCAACCTGCATTAGTATGACTTCAATGATTTCCTTAATTGTCAATGCTGATGACCTCGGCATCAACCCCGAACGCGACCGTGGTATTCTCGAAGCCTTCCAGAAGGGGATCGTCACCAGCGCATCGCTGCTCGCCAATGGAGCTTCCTTCAAGACTGCTGTCGAGCAGGTCAAGGGGACCGGGCTGCCGATCGGCGTTCATCTCAACCTCTCTGATGGCCGAGCCCTGAATGGTCATATCAAAGAGTTGACAGATGCCCAAGGGAATCTGCCCGGCAAAGTGTGGATGCGGCAGCACCTTGTTGCCGGGGGCTGTGACTATGGTGCTATGCGCGATGAATTTCGCGCCCAGATTGAGCAGGTTTTGCATGCCGGTCTAGAACCAGACCACCTCGACGGCCATCAGCATTGCCAGATATTTCCACATTTAACCGACATGATTGTCGAACTGGCCAGAGAGTACGACATCGACGCCATGCGCTCATCCCTCCCTGCTGAACCCTGTAGCACGGAGTCGCACGACCCCTTGGCCGAGGAGTTGAATCTGTACCTCCGCTTCGCCCCCAATGCACACGCAACAATCGTCTCAGGAGGGATCAAGGCCCCGCAGGGGCTCTGGGGAATGCCACTACTGCACAACCTAAACACGACCAGTCTCTGCCTGCTTATAGAGAATCTCCCGCAGGGGCAATGGGAGTTGATGGCCCATCCAGGCTATCCTTATCCGCAGGGCCGACCTTTTGAAGGGGCACAACGTCAAATCGAGCTACAAGCCCTGCTCTCCACAGAAGCCCGCGAAATTATTACGCGACGTCGAATCCAGCTGACTACTTTTGGAAATCTGCCATGCGCATCCTGATCGTTGTCCCGGAGCAGGATCGCATCAGCGGCAACTGGGTAACCGCTCAACGTTTTCGTCAAGGGCTGGAAAGACATGGGCATCACGTCGCCCTACATGCTACTCATCTTCATCCTGATGGTCTCCTCAGAGATCACTTAATTGAGTTTGCCCCCGACGTCACCATACTTCTACACGCCTACCGTTCAGGGAAACCCTGGTTGGAGGCGACAAAAGGGCTGAACTTTCCCTACGTAGTCCTTCTCACCGGAACCGATGTCAATCACGGTCTCGATGATCCTGAACAGAGCGTGATTATACGTAATATCCTGCATCAGGCCGCATTCGTCCTCCTGCAAAACGCTTTTATTGCGGCCGAATTCGCAGCCAGCCATCCTGAGTTAACCGTCAGCTTGCGCGTGTTGCAGCCGGGAATCATTCTGGGCACGGCTCCCTATGACCTGCGCAACACCCATACCCTGGCTAAAGAGCAAACCCTCTTTCTCTGCCCGGCTGGTTTACGCCCCGTCAAGGGGATCCTGCAACTCCTGGAGATGTTCGACCGCGTAGCCGCTGCAAGTTCGGCCTGCCATCTGGCCTTTTGCGGCCCCATCCTGGACAAGGGCTACGGCAACCGTTTCCTGAGTGCAATTGAGAAGCGACCATGGTCCAGCTACCTCGGCAGTATTCCGACCGAAGCCATGGCGAACGCCATGCGTGGCGCCGACGTCATTCTCAATAATTCGCAAACAGAAGGCCTCTCAAATACTCTATTGGAAGCGACGACTCTTGGCGTTCCAATTCTGGCCCGCAATATTCCAGGTAATGCCGCAGCGGTCAGGCACGGCATCAACGGACTGCTCTATGACAATGAGACTGAATTCGTCCAATATGCCCTGCAACTTCTCAACGCAGAGAGCCGCCGGCAACTTTCCCGGCCCGGTTCAAAGCTTTACAATCCAGAGATAGAGGCAGTAGAGCTGATCGCTATTCTTCAGGAAGCAACCAATCCAAGCCGCCGGGAATTATGATCTTCAACTGTACCTTCAGGCATAAATCGCATATTATTCAAAGGTGATCCCCATTTGAAACGCACTGCGAAAGATTGCCCTACCACACAGGAGATGACTTTGCTCAAGCGCTTTGGCGACAACTTGTCACCTGTAGTCAAATACTGGATCTTCCTGTCCGGCATTATCGCTGTTATCTTTACCGTAATTTTCGGCAGTTTTGCAGCGTCTTATCTGAACATGTTGCCCGAAGAGCAGGCCATCTTCGAGAAACTCTTCGACAAACTGATCCCCTTCCCTTTTCTTGGTTCAATGATTCTGATCGCCTTTATCTGCACCATGGTCAGTCTGCTTTTTCGTTACTACATCATACCTGTCCTGCGTATGGCCGAGCAGACCCGCCTGATCACCGCCGCGAACCCGGACTATCGCATCACCACCGAGGGTGCCCGCGAGCTGTCAATGCTGGCTGGCGTTATCAACGAATCGGCCGACGCCTTCCAGGAATTGCAAAGTGACGTTGACAGCAAGATTCACCTGTCAAACCTTGCCCTCAAGGAAGAGCGCAACCGCCTGGCTGCCCTGATGTCAGAACTCCCCTACGGCGTCGTGGTCTGTACCAGGGATGGCAGGATTCTCCTTTACAGTCGTCAGGCACAGGACATGCTGCATTCAACAGGTGATCAAAAGAGCGGTGGCTCCATCGGTCTGGGCCGATCGATATTCAGCATTCTGGAACGTGATCCACTGGTGCATGCTCTGGAGGTGATGAACCATGCTTTTGCGCAGGACCAGGCAAAACCTGCCCTCGGCCTGATGACCAAGTTATGTGGTGCGCGCTTTATTCGCGTCAACATGGCCCCTGTCACCAGCAGCGAAGACGAGTCCAGATACATCTCCGGGTTCGTCCTGTCTTTGGAGGATATCACCGGCGAAATCGATGCTGACAGTGAACGTGACCAGGTACTTCAGAGTATGGTCGACGCCGTTCAGGATTCGCTGGGAAGGATGCGTCAAAGGGTCAATCTCCTCTACAACATACCAGTCACCAAGGAAGACGCCTGTAATCATTACCTCGAGTCCGTCGCACAGGTCGCCAGTGAACTTGAAGAGCATCTGGCGCTGGCCAGGAACCTCTACAGTGAGCACCGTCGCGCCTACGGCAATCGTGAGAACGTCCTGGCCGACACCCTCATGAAACTGATCACGAACAATCTCGATGAACGTTTTGCCATGCAATCTGAAGCAACGGTAGATAAATCGATCTGGCTGAAGATTGATAGCTATGCAATTGTCCAGTCGGTTTCTAATCTGGCAGGGTTTCTGAAAGCCGAGTACGGCATCTCATCCATACCACTGCAGATTGTTAGCAACGACGGGCCTTTGGCGACACTCGCATTAAACTGGCCAGACCAGAGGGTCCCCAGTCAAGCGCTCCGTGACTGGCAACAGGCCCCGCTCTTCAGGGGCAGCGATGGCACCTCGGATTCACCACGAACCATTATTACCGGGCATAGTGGCGACATTACAATTACAGAGACTGATGGGATCTTCTGCTCGGGCATCAGAGTAACCTTGCCGACGGCACTCGACGAAGAACCTGCTGGTTTGCACTCCTCGGTTGCGCCTCGCCCTGTCTCCTATGAATTCGATCTCTTCCACCAATCAGGGCAGGACGCTCTCGGCAAGGTGCCGCTGCGCAAATTGACCTTCGTGGCTTTCGACACAGAAACCACCGGGCTGAATCCATCCGAAGGCGACGAGATTATTCAACTCGGTGCCGTACGCATTGTCAACGGACGACTGCTGCACAATGAATGCATTGATCAGCTGGTCAATCCACAACGCCCGGTACCAAAATCATCGGTCGAGATACATGGCATCGACCCGGAATTGCTCATATCACAACCGTTAATCACGGAGGTTCTGCCAGGCTTTCACGCCTTTGCCGCCGATACGGTATTGGTCGCCCACAACGCAGCCTTCGACATGCGGTTACTGCAATTGAAAGAGGATGCCACAGGGTTGCGTTTTGACAACCCGGTCCTCGACACACTCTTGCTTTCCTCCGTGGTGCATCCGAACCAGGAGGGGCACTCCCTGGACGCCATTGCCGAGCGCTTCAACCTGACGATTGTCGGCCGGCACACTGCCCTCGGCGATGCCTTGGTCACCGCAGAGATACTGTTGAGGCTCATCCCGTTACTGGAAGCCCAAGGAATATACACTCTTGAAGAGGCTCTCAGTGCATCGATCAAATCACCTTTTGCAAAAATCAAGTACTGAGTGACGCAACATGACTTATCGCAACAGCTTCCCCAGCGAAACGCATGGACTGACTGAACACGAATTATCCCTCATACACGCACAAGTCGGTGACTCTTTTCGCCAGATGCTGACCGATCTGCAGATTAACGGTCTTACAGACGCAATTCTAAAGCGCATCTATCTGCCTCTGGCTGCGGCACTGGCAAAAGCGGTTCACAAGCATGAAGGCTCGCTTGTTGTCGGCGTGAATGGTGCTCAGGGTTCGGGTAAAACCACCCTCTGCTGCATCTTGACTTTGCTATTGGAGGTCGGTTTCAGCTTGCGCGTTACCAGCTTCTCCATCGACGACCTCTACCTCACTCATGACGAGCGCGACAAACTCGAGCGGACGGTACATCCGCTTCTGACAACACGCGGAGTGCCGGGTACCCACGATGTCGCAATGGGACGACAGCTCCTGACAGAAATGAAGTCTCCAAACGCCGGGCATCAAGTCTCCATTCCGGCTTTCGACAAGAGTATCGATGACCGCTCTCCTCGATCAGACTGGAGGACGGTTGAAATGCCGCTCGACATCATTCTCTTCGAAGGCTGGTGCGTCGGTGCCAAACCTCAATCACTCAAAGCCTTGCGGAAGCCGGTCAATATTCTTGAAGAGAGAGACGATCCGCAGGGCACCTGGCGGAGCTACGTCAACAGACAGCTTGCCAGCGATTATGCCCGCCTTTTTGCCACCCTCGACCTGTTGATCATGCTCAAAATACCTGAAATGGACTGCGTATTTGCCTGGCGTGGATTGCAGGAGGAAAAGCTGGCTGCGCAGGCACTGCCACAAAACTTATGGATAAGGCCGCACTGCACCGCTTCATTATGCATTATGAACGCCTGACCCGTCATATGCTTACCGAGATGCCTGAACGGGCCGATCTGGTGCTGCGCCTCGGCACCTCTCACCAGGTAGACGCAGTGAGTATCAATCGCTGGCCGACAACAAAAACTGTCGTAGACGCTTGACAAATGCGCTTCTTACTGGTGTACTTAAGCGTCTGGTTTTACTGAGCAAACGATATAAATTACCCTTGATGTTCCGCATCCTGTGTCACATCAAAGCTTACTGTTCAATTCAACCCGTGGAGGAGACAGATGAAAAAGCTGAAAATTCTCGTTGTATTATCCATAGTCGCGCTCTTTGCGACTCCCGCCCTCGCAGCTGACACCATCAAAATTGGCTTCAACATCCCGATGACCGGAGACATCCCGGAAGTTGGGGAAGGCTCCAAAAACGCCGCTGAAATGTACCTCGCAGACATCAACGGCGCCGGTGGCCTCGAGGTCGGCGGCAAGAAGTACATGCTTGAGTTCATCTACATGGACAACGAGTCAAAAGCCGACTCGGCAGTCAACGCTGCCCTCAAACTGATCGAGCAGGAAGAGGTCGTGGCGATTATTGGCCCCAACTCCTCCAAGCAGGCAGTTCCTGCCGGCGGTACCGCTAACGAAAACCGCGTGCCGATGATCAGTCCCTGGTCGACCAATCCTAGTACCACACTGGACCGTCCTTGGGTTTTCCGCGCTGCCTTCCTCGACCCCTTCCAGGGGCCTGTAGTTGCCGACTTTGCAGCCAAAAAGTTCGGTGCCAAGACTGCAGCTGTACTCTTCGACGTCGCTAACGATTATTCTGTCGGTTTGGCAGAAGTATTTAAATCCGCCTGGGAAGCCAAAGGGCTCGGCCCGGTCGTAGCCTACGAGTCGAATGGCACCAAGGACCAGGATTTCTCCGCCCAACTGACCACCATCATTGCCGCCAAACCTGACTTCATCTTTGTGCCGGAAAACTACAATCAGGTCGCCCTGATCATACCGCAGGCACGTGATCTCGGTTACAAGGGCCCGTTCATGGGTTCCGACGCCTGGGGAACGCCAGACTTGGTCAGACTCTGTGGCGAGAAGTGCAACGGTCAGTACTTCTCAACCCATTACGCTGCAGCCGGTGCCAAGGGTGCAACCAAGGTTTTCATCGACCGATACACGGCAAAATACGGCGCAGAGCCGGCTGACTACGCCGCCCTGACCTGGGATTCCATCGGTCTGATGGTCGAAGGGATCAAGAACGCCGGTATGGTCGACTCCAACCCGCGCAAGATGCGCAAAGCCATCCGTGACGGTCTGGCCGCCATCAAGTCTTTTGAAGGCGTCACCGGCTCGTCCAAGTTTAATGAGCAGGGCGACCCGATCAAGTGCGCTGTTATCGTTAAAATCTCCGACGAAGGAACCTTTGTCTTCGAAGAGTCAGTTTGCCCATAACAAGCAAAACAGATTAAGCAGGAAAAAGGACGGGGGTCCACGGACCCTCGTCTTTTTTTGTCCAATCCCGAGTTGGTAACCAAAGACCAGAGAATCAACGATTGATGCATTTACAAAAAAAGATTAAGGTAGGTCGCCGATTAGAAACAATTGCACAGCTAGCAACTTTGCAACACCCACAATAATTATTTCAAGGAAGTAGCATCCAGTGGATTTCATTATTCAAAATGTTTTGAACGCCCTGCAGTGGGGGAGCTTTTACGCTCTCATTGCTCTAGGCTACACCCTGGTTTACGGGGTGCTGCGCCTGATCAACTTCGCCCATGGCGATATCTTCATGGTCGGAGCCTACATCTCCTTTTTCCTGGCCACTTTCCTTATCGGCCCGATCATCGGGCTCTCCCCGGCGGTGGCCTTCGTCATCATTGTGCCCCTGACCATGGCTCTGACCTCGCTAGTCGGAGTGACCCTGGAGCGGATCGCCTACCGGCCCCTGCGGCGCAAAGGCGCACATCGGCTCTACGTGGTCATCACTGCGCTGATGGCCGGCCTGGTCCTCGAGTACTCGAACCTGGCCTTGCTCGGCGCCAGCCGCTTGAAATTCCCAGCGTTAATTGAAAAACAGATCTGGCACCTGGGCGGCGTCACCCTGACCAACCTCAAGGTCATGGTTATCGTGGCCGCCATTCTGGTCTTCCTCTTTCTGCAATGGGTGGTAACCCGTACGCGGGTCGGGATGGCGATGCGGGCCATCTCTTATGATAAATTCGCAATCCCGCTGATGGGGATTCCCGTTGACCAGATCATCGTCGTCACCTTTGTCCTCGGCTCAGGGTTTGCCGGTCTGGCCGGGCTGCTGTTCGCCATGAGCTATCCGGTCCTGGAGCCGTTCATGGGGATGCTGATCGGCTGGAAGGCTTTTATCGCCGCAGTGGTTGGTGGCATCGGCGACATCAAGGGGGCGTTTGTCGGTGGCTTCCTGCTCGGCTTCATCGAGGTAGGCGTGGTCATGGTCTTCCCCTCGACCTACCGAGACCTCTTTGCCTTCACCATCCTGCTGCTAATTCTGTGGATGAAGCCCTCCGGGCTGTTTGGCATTCCTCAATCGACCAAGATATAAGTTGGGAGATAAAGATATGAAAAGATACTCTCTCAACATATTGCTGGTCGTTTTTGCTATCGGCCTGCTATTTGCGGCTCACTTCCGTATCATCGACGGCTACATCCAGATTGTCGTCATGACCATCGGCATCAACATCATGATGTCCACCAGCTTGAATCTGGTCAACGGCAACATGGGCGAATTTACCTGTGGCCACGCGGCCTTCATGTGCGTGGGCGCCTATATCTCGTCGATCCTCTCAGTTTTCTGTTTCGGTACCAAGTTTGGCGAACCGCTGCTTCCCGCTGCCTCAGTGGTGATTGTTTTCCCCATCATCCTGCTGATTGGCGGGGCGGTGGCTGCCATTTCCTCGCTGCTGGTGTCAGTTCCTTCGTTCAAAACCCGTGACGACTATCTGGCGATCATTTCCATCGCCGTCAACTACATGATCATCTCGGCCATAGAGAACATGGACTTCGTCGGCGGGTCGCGTGGTTTTCAGGGGATGAAGGATACTGTCTGGGCGATGACCGACATCTTCGATGGCCCCTGGATGCTTTTCTGGGTCATCAACTTCACCGTCTTCACGGTCTGGGTCATCCGACGGTTCATCTCCTCCACCTACGGCAAAGGCGTCAACGCCATCTGCCAGGACGAGGTGGCTGCAGAGATCATGAGCGTCAACACCAACAAGATCAAAATCATCAATTTCATGGTCGCTGCCGGCTTGGCAGGGTGCGCTGGTGGACTTTACGCGCATATGATCGGTTATGTGAATCCGCAGTCCTTCAATATTCTCAAATCGACTGAGGCTCTGGTCATGGTCTATCTCGGCGGCATGGGATCTTTGTCCGGCGCCATCATCTCCGCCATCATTTTCACCGGACTGCTGGAAGTGCTCCGCTCCCAGGCGATCATCGATGGCCTTATCTCACCAGTCACTTTTATGTTTCCCGACTGGGAACCTTCGGCAGGCGTCATCAAATGGGTGATTATCCCGCTGCTACTCATCATTGTCATGCAGTTCCGCTCCGAAGGAATCATGGGCAATCGGGAATTGGGAGATGTCTTCCCCAAGCTGAAGAAATTTTACAGGTTTAAATGATGGCACAGACACAAATACAAACAGAATCGACGCCAGTCCTCGAAGTACGCGGCCTGACCCAGCGCTTCGGCGGTCTGACCGCGCTCAACGACTTCAATGTCAAGCTGATGCCGGGAGAGCTTTTCGGACTGATCGGTCCCAATGGCGCTGGTAAAACGACGGTCTTTAACCTGGTCAGTGGTTTCTATCAGCCGACCGAGGGGCAGATTCTCATCGACGGAAAAACTACCGCCGGGCTCAAACCGCACAAGGTCACCACCCTGGGTGTGGCCCGCACCTTTCAAAATATCCGTCTCTGGAACGACATGACGGTGCTCGACAATATTCGCGTCGCACAGCACAGCCAACTCGGTTACGGTTTTTTCCACGCCATTGCCCGCAGCAAACACTATCAGGCGAGAGAGGAGCAGGTCGCCAAAGAGGCCGAAGAACTGCTCGACGTCTTCGATCTGAAACGCTTCGCTGAAGAGCTGCCGAAGAACCTGCCCTACGGAACCCAGCGCAAGCTGGAAATCGCCCGCGCGCTGTCGAGCCACCCGAAACTGCTGCTGCTCGACGAACCGGCCGCCGGCCTCAACTCGGCCGACGCGAAAGATCTGATTCGGCTGATACGCTGGATCCACGAGACCTTTGACGTGACCATTTGGATGATCGAGCACCACATGGACGTTATGATGGAACTCGCCACGCAGATCAAAGTGATCGACTTCGGTGAAACCCTCGCCGAAGGCAACCCGGAACAAATCCGCAACCATCCCGCGGTCATCACCGCGTACCTGGGAGATGATGTTATCTGATGATGCTGCAAGTTGAAAATTTAGAAGTCAAATACGGTAATATTCAGGCCCTTCACGGGATCAGTTTTCACGTCAACGAAGGCGAAATCGTCACCCTGATCGGCGCCAACGGTGCCGGTAAGACCACCAGTCTACACACCATTGCCCGTTTGCCACCACCAGAAGCGCCGCGGGTGATTGCCGGTGATATCAAGTTTCAGGGAGAGTCAATCCTCAAGACCAAGCCGAGTGATGTTGTCAAAGAGTTACATTTGGCCCTATCCCCTGAGGGACGCCGGATTTTCGGCAACCTGACGGTGATGGAGAACCTTAAGCTGGCCACCTATGCCCGCGCAAAGGATGACGACCTGAACAAAGAATTTGAGCGGATATTTGATCTGTTCCCACGCCTGAAAGAACGCCGGACCCAACGGAGTGAATCACTCTCCGGCGGCGAGCAGCAGATGCTGGCAGTCGGCCGGGCACTGATGACCGGCTGCAAAATCCTGATGCTGGATGAGCCGTCAATGGGCTTGGCGCCGGTGCTCAAGTACGACCTGTTCCGTAAGCTGAAACAGCTCAACGAAGAAGGGATGACCATCCTTCTCGTTGAGCAAAATGCAAACCTGGCCCTCCACTTAGCCCACCGCGGTTATGTTCTTGATACTGGCAATATTGTTGCCGAGGGGACCAGTGAGGAATTGTTGGGGAATCCTGACGTCAAAAAAGCCTATCTGGGCGGTTGAGCACGACTGATATTCTTTGTTGTTTTATTCACCCCACCGACAAGTCCTTTCTCTTTCTGTACCACAAGCATTTTCAGCACAATCAAGACAACATTACCTTGAGGTACACGATAAACACGAAAATTAGCTTCTTAAAACAACTCGTCTATCTATCAGTCTGTCGGACAATCAGGGCTGAAGCGAAAATTTGGATGTTTGAGACCAGATTTTAGCTCATTTGAGAGTAATAGTCGTAGCTATTGGTCGAAAAGGAGCTGAGATATGGGCCAAACAGGCGAATTTGCAGCCAGTTCATTGATTGTCCGACAGGCTGCTAGTTCAGCTTGGTTAAAGAGCCTCTCAGTCTTTAGTCTCCCCACATTGATTCACCGAACAACTCTGGTATATTTTTGATTTAAACTCTCTCAAGCACAAACATTCTGCACATAACACACCTACTCGCTGTTGTTTTATTTTTTTATATTCACAACGTTCTTGACTAACTTGCTACACATTTGTATTGTTTACAAAATACTTCAAGTTGAGGGTCTTTACTCGAGGACATCAAATCTCACGGCAGAACCCGGAGACATGAAGCAACGTTTACCAGATTTCAAAAGGAGTTTACCATGAGTAAAATATACACAGACAATTCTCTTTCCATCGGTCGCACACCACTGGTACTTTTGAACCGGGTCGGTGCAGCAGGAGGTGCCATAATCCTCGGTAAAATTGAGGGACGCAACCCGGCTTACTCAGTCAAATGCCGGATCGGCGCTTCGATGATCTGGGACGCTGAAGAGAAAGGGCTGCTAGGTCCTGGCAAGGAACTGGTCGAACCGACCAGCGGTAATACCGGAATAGCCCTCGCTTTTGTTGCTGCAGCGCGTGGCATACGTGTGACACTGACCATGCCGGAGACGATGAGTCTGGAGCGTCGCAAAGTTCTCAAAGCGTTGGGTGCCAATTTGGTCTTAACACCTGGAGCGAAGGGAATGGGCGGCGCTATAGCAGAAGCGGAAGCCATCGCCGCCAGCGACCCGGAGCGTTATTTCATGCCCAACCAGTTTAAAAACCCGGCAAACCCTGACATCCATCTAAAAACCACCGGTCCTGAGATCTGGGATGATACCGATGGCAACATCGACGTCCTTATCTCCGGGGTCGGTACCGGCGGCACCATTACCGGAATTTCTCGGTATTTCAAGGAAGTCCGCGGCAAACAGATCATTTCTGTTGCGGTGGAACCTGAAGAGAGTCCGGTGATCACCCAACATCTCGCGGGCGAGACATTGCAGCCCGGCCCGCACAAGATTCAGGGCATAGGTGCCGGATTCATCCCTGAGAATCTCGATCTGAAGATGGTTGACCGCGTTGAACAGGTGAGCAACGATGAAGCCATAACATTCGCACGCCGCCTGGCCAGCGAGGAAGGCATTCTCGCCGGTATCTCCTGCGGAGCAGCGGCGGCGGTTGCAGCAAGGCTTTCAGCGCTACCCGAATTCAAGGGCAAAACAATTGTCGCGATCCTTCCAGACTCTGGAGAACGTTATCTGACCAGCGTTCTTTATGAAGGGATTGTCTGAAGGAGAAAAGATGAAACCAACAGCTGAGTATTCCCAAGAAACCAACCTGATCCAATTGGGTGTCGGCGTCGACGAGCGGACCGGAGCAATCAGCCTGCCGATTCACCCAAGTGCAACCTACCGCCATCCAGGCGTCGGCGAATCAACCGGCTATGACTACACCCGTTCAGTAAATCCAACCCGGGAAGTTTTGGAAGCAGGCATGGCAAAACTGGAGGGAGGCGCTCGAGGTCTCGCTTTCTCCTCCGGAATGGCGGCACTGACCACCTTCTTCCTGCACTTTTCTCAAGGCGATCATCTGGTCGTCAGTGAGGATCTCTACGGTGGAACCTATCGTGTACTTGATCAGGTTTTTGCCAATTTCGGACTCACGGTTACTTACGTCGACACCACCAATAGTGCTGCAGTTGCAAATGCGATTACGAACCAAACCAAAGCCCTGCTCGTCGAAACTCCAGGGAACCCTCTCCTCGGAATTGCCGACCTCGCTGCTCTTGGCCAACTCTGCGGCGAGCGCAAGTTGATTTTTGCTGTCGACAACACCTTTTTGAGCCCAATACTGCAACGTCCCTTTGAGTTCGGGGCCGATGTCGTTATCTACAGCGCGACCAAATATCTTGGTGGTCACAATGATCTCTGCGCTGGCATCCTGATTGCCCGCGAGAAAGAGCTTGGCGACCAACTTTACTTTCTGCAAAATTCAACGGGAGCAATTCTGCCGCCATTCGATTGCTGGCTCCTTTTGCGCAGCCTCAAAACTCTGACTTTGCGCATCAAGCGGCACTGCGAAAACGCCTTGATTGTGGCCCGCTGGTTAGAACAACATCCGAAAGTCACTGACATCTACTACCCCGGCCTGGAAAGACACCCCGGCCATGAGCTCTCGTGCAAACAAGCCAGCGGCTTCGGCGGGATGGTTTCATTCAGAGTTGAAAGTGACGCTCTGGCCAGGGCAGTACTAAAGCGTTTGCAGTTGATCTCCTTTGCCGAGAGCCTTGGTGGTGTGGAATCATTAATGACGCTGCCAGCGGTACAGACCCATGGTGATATTCCAGAAGCTGAACGGAAGCGGCTCGGCATCTGTGAGAGCTTGTTGCGGCTTTCGGTCGGCACAGAGTCAGTGGAGGACATCATTGCTGACCTCGAACAGGCCTTGGCTTGAGGTGGCTGGCTTTAAAAAAACAAGAGCAAAACAAATGCGTAACGCAAAGGCACAAAGAGGTGAAGCAAGTCGCAAAGGAAAAAGCTTCTCACAGTTAGACCGACATTTTCTTTGCGGCTTTCTTTTCCTTGGCGACTTCGCCTAAAAGCGGCTAATTTTGTGCGTTACGCATTGATACTTTGATTTTCTAACGTTAAAAGCTTATCCCCTACAGGAGCAAAAAGGACATGGCACCTTCTGAATATCGTCCAGCAACTTTACTCGTCCACCAAGGCAAAGATCGCGACCCGGCAACCGGTGCAGCAACAGTACCGGTTTACCTGGCGTCAACCTACCATCACGAAGGTGGTGTTGCTGGTGAGTACGACTATGCTCGCAGCGGCAATCCCAGCCGTGAGCAGGTTGAGGACGCAATTGCTCTGCTGGAAGGTGGTGTGCGTGGTTTTGCGTACGCATCGGGTATGACCGCCATCGGCAGTGCGCTCTCACTACTCAAGAGTGGCGATCATCTGATCGCATCTTCCGATCTCTACGGCGGCTCCTGGCGTTTCATCACCGGCGTGCTACCGCAGCAAGGGATAACATTCAGCTTGGTTGACACCACCGACACTGCTGCCGTGAAAGCTGCCATCACACCGCAAACCAGAGCACTTTTTCTCGAGACGCCGTCAAACCCTCTTTTCAAGATCACAAACCTCCGAGCCATGGTCGAAATCGCCAAAGAGAACGAGCTGATCACTATGCTCGACAACACCTTCATGACGCCACTGATGCAGCGCCCTCTTGAGCTCGGTATTGATGTGACCATTCATAGTGCGACCAAATTTCTCGGCGGGCACAGCGACATACTCGCCGGTTTGGCCACCACGGCTGATGCTGACCTGGCAAAGCGACTGAAGTATTTCCAGAATGCTTTTGGCGCGGTTCTCTCGCCCTTCGATTCCTTTCTGCTTTCACGCGGCATCAAAACCCTTAAGGTGCGCCTCGAAGCATCACAAACCACCGCCCAGGAACTTGCAGAACGACTCCAGGCCCATCCGGCAATTGCTCGGATCTGGTTCCCTGGTTTGGCAGACTTCCCAGGTCGTGAAGTGCATTTCTCTCAGGCAACGGGAGCTGGGGCAGTACTCTCGTTTGAGTTAAAAGAAAAGACACAGGTTAAAAAACTCCTCGAAAGCATCAAACTGCCGATCATCGCCCCCAGTCTGGGCGGTGTGGAGACTATCCTTACCCACTGCTGGTCGATGTCACATGCCGCGATTCCTGCAGAGGATAAACTCAAGCAAGGTATTACCAGGAAACTGTTGCGGATTTCTGTCGGGCTTGAGGATGTTGAGGATCTTTGGGAGGATTTGGAAGCGGGGCTTGTGTGATCAGAATCAAAAGCTTCGTATTTCCCTCTGTTCTCTGTAACTCCAGCGAGAGAAGCGAACGGGTGGTAAATTTAATTGAAAGACAGGGGCGATTGTGCTAAAGGTCTAACCCTTATAAATGTTTGCCGTTATAGCTCAGTCGGTAGAGCAGCTCACTCGTAATGAGCAGGTCGTCCGTTCGATTCGGATTAACGGCTCCAATTAAATCAAGGGTTTAGCTATACAGGCTAGACCCTTTTTTTTACAAAAAGCTTGTTTGCGAATAAATTTGCGAATAAACATCCTGGAAATTACGATCTGCCTAGCACAAAAAAAACACAGAGAGTTGACATGTTTTCACTTTAAGATAATGACTTTTTTTATCTAAGTTCCTTAAGGAGTGAAATAATTTAAAAGGCCGCCCCATAACAGAGACAGCCCCACCTTGCTTTTTCTTCTTTTATCTGAACTGGTGTTAAAGTATATTCCTAACGTCTGTTTGAGGCTTCGGCTTCGCAGATGCCCTGCTCCCAACCCCTCCAGGTTGAGCGGGGCTTTTTTTATTTAAGTTGTGCTGTGAGTGTTTTTTAAGATTTATGTGCTATGGTTAGAATAGGTTTCAACTTCCACGGGGGATGGAAATGATCAATTTATTTGCAGGACAATTCCAAACAAACAACTGACCGCTGTTGCTGGCATTATGCTGACCGGCGGTTTTTTTCCTAAATGTATGATATAGTCTAGTCACTATTTACAAAATTATCTCCCAAGCATAAAGAACCAGTAAGCGAAACGTATAATGACTTTAATGGCTGTTGACTTCTTTTAACGTTATCTTTTTTAAGGAGGAATGTATGAAAAAGCTAATGATCTGTCTGTTTGTACTGTTTTGGTTGTCAGGAGCTTCAAGTGTTTTCGCAGGGGAACAACTTGCCAACGTCGTGTGGAATACTAATGTTTTTGCTGGCTACGATAGCAACAATGGGAATGCGTTGTTTGCGAATAAAATTGATTTAGATATAGGATTAACTGATTATTACTATACGGTCAATGGGGTACTCATGATGACTAATAATAAATGGTTACCCTGTACAGGGACTGGGTATACTACTTCCGAAAACACAGTATTCTTGGGCTTAACGTGTGGGACTAGCAATGTTTCGCTTAATGTTAATAATAACACTCTCAATGGGACGATAAGTCTTATAAATGACAATATGAGCATAGACAGTGGGTATGTGACCCTACAAGGGGTTTACTAGAAGATCACTGCCGAGACGAAAACGAGCGTGTTATTGATAGCGCAATTTAAGACGAAAAAATGATGGCCACCTGGATCAATTCCGAGTGGCCATTTATTATTTGTCAGGGATTGTAAGAATCACCCTCTTCGGTCAAATTTACACTCTCTATACAATGCAGCAATATAAATAGGACAATCCTCACGTGGCTATCATTGTTTCGTTTAACGGTAGATTGTCGGGGAAAATGAGAGATAAGACACATAATACGACTTCGTGCTTAAACTCTAATCTCATTGTGGAATAAATGTGAGAAACATTTGAAATTAAACAAAAAAACGACTTTTTAATTAGATTAGTTGACATTAAAAAAATGTCTGTTCTAATGGGCAAAACAACGTCTTATTTTATGTACCTTTGACAAAGCCAAACCTGCTGAGAGGCCGGGACGGAAAACCACGGATCTTATCCACTTACACCACTAAAAGAGATAGCCGGGCTGCCAAAGCATTTGATGCATGGCGGCTTTTTGTTTTTATGAATTCAGTTTCAAGGAATGCAGGGTTAGCAAGAATTTCGCATTTCGGCCAATATGAGTACCCCAGAACAATGCAACAATATAAATAAGAAACCCTCTTCTTTGAACTCGCCCTTCGATTGCTGTAGCTTGGCGGAGTATTATATTTGAAATATACATAATAGGCTTTGTGGGTTTCAACTATTTCCCTTGCAGTGGTTGAGATATAGATTGAGTGGTGTACGAGGACAACCTAAAAACTCGGCAAACACCTCGACCGCTGAGGTATTTTTAAGCAAGAGTAGCCGAGGCGCAGTTGTTTGGCTGTGGCTCTCTGGAAATGGGGACTGAATGAAGCAAATAAAGATGTGGTCGCTACTGGTGTTCTTGGTGTTTTTCTCTTCAGGGCCAGTTTCATCGGCGGTAGCTGCTACCACCGTGAAAATCGGCGGGAGCGGCTTCGCTATGGAAACGATGCGCATCCTGGCCGGAGTCTATCGG
>JAGXHM010000028.1 GCA_024636155.1 Deltaproteobacteria bacterium | reverse complement strand
GTTGTTATGAATATCGGTGGGAGAGAGGTTGTCAGTCTGCAACAACTGGCCGAGTTGATCGTTCGGTTGGCGGGCACTGGAAGCATTGAACATGTTCCTTGGCCGGAAGAGTTTTTGAGCGTGGAAACGGGTGACTACTACGGTTGTCTGCAACGTGCGGAAAACCATCTTGCCTGGCAACCGGTGACTTCGTTGGAAGACGGGCTTCGTAAAACTATAGAGCGGTATCGAAAAGCATAAATGTCTTCTACTCCCTCATGTAAATCCCCTTATGCAGAAACAGTGGTCGGGATCGGCTTCTTGCTTGGTCTTTTCTTTCTCGCTCTGCGCCCCATCGAATCCTTCGATACCTTTTGGCAACTGCAGTCGGGTAAGTATATCTGGCAGACTGGCCAGTTTCTTTATCTCGACACCTTTAGCCTTGCCAGCGATGCCTTCCGCCTTGAGCACTGCTGGTTGCATGATCTGATCCTTTTCTTTCTCTATAGTATCGGTAGCTATACCCTTCTGGGATTGCTCAAACCGATTGTTATTTCATTATGCGGTTATCTCTTGTTTCGCTGGAGTCGGAGTCGGGGTCAACCTTACGTTGTCACCGTGGCTGTTCTGCTCCTTTGTCTGCTTGCCTCCGCTGATTCATGGTTGGTTCGTCCCCAACTCTGGACTTTCCTGGGCGGAGTTTTGTTCTTGATACTATTGTACAGGGGCCGTGAAAATGGTTGGCGAAGTTGGGTCTGGCTGGTGCCGATCATGCTTGCCTGGGCCAACTTGCATGCTGCCTGTATTTTTGGTTTTGCTCTGTTTGCCGCATATTGGGTTGGCGATCTCTGGCGTTGTTGCAGACGAGAAGCTCTTTGGAAGGACTTTGCCCTGCTTAGCGGTATCGGTGGGTTGGTTTTTGCTGCTTCTTTCGTTAATCCCTACGGTTGGCGTATACCCATGGGCTCCCTTGCGGCCCATCTTGATCAAACCAAGGTCCTCACTGGTAAGGCCGTGGCGGGATTCCTCGGCAATATGGAATGGTTGCCGCCGACTTTTGAACAAGTCCCTCTCTTCTATGTAATTATGATGATTTGGGCGTTGACGATTTTGTTGCGACTCTGGCGAAGAAAGCTGGATGCTGCCGAAATCTTCTTCTTTCTCGGTTTCTGCTACATGGGGTTCAGCCAGATTCGCCATACCACTTTAGTGGCAATGATGTCTGGGTTTTTTCTCCCTGGAGCGATTGCGACTGTCCTGCCGCGGCACTATCGGGACGTTTTTTTGAACGGATGGAAGGGGTTGTCTGTAGCGCTCCTACTTATTGTTACTGCAATTGGTTGGGCTGGAACCAATGGGCGTTTGGGGGTCGGATTAGCACCGTACAACTACCCCATGGCGGCTGCTGGATTTGTCAGCGAACAGCATCCACTGGGAAACCTCTATAACGCCTATGACTGGGGAGGCTACCTGATGTGGCGGCTCTATCCGGACTACTTGATGTTCGTCGATGGCCGCTCCACCAGCAGTCATTATTTTGATGCCTCCAGCCAGATCGAGAACAGCTGGGATGGCTGGGAGCAGACTCTTGCCGAAGAACGGGTCAACCTGATCATCACCCGGACCTGTTTCTACGACAGCGGTGGCCCGCAGAACCTGATTGATCAACTTGCGCGGCGATCAGACTGGGCCTTGGTGTTCCAGGACGAGACGGCTGTGGTGTACGTGCGCAGAATTCCTGAGAACCAGGAGCTGATTGCTCGTTTTGGCATGCCCAATCGTTTCGCCTACCGCACTATGCTGGTGGAGGCGACCCGACTGCAGAACGAGGGCTACCCTCGACCCAGGTCTTGGCTGGCCCTTGGACGTGCCCATTACGCACTTGGCGATCGTGCGGCGGCCCTGGAGGCTTTCCGAAATTTCCTGTCGGAAGTCCCCGGCAACCGCGAGGCGCTGACCATGGTGGCGATTTTGACCGGGAAACGCGGTTGAATGGTTATGGTCAGGAGTTTTAGGCTGTTTTTGTTTCGGGAATCGGCCTTACTGCTGCGCTATTATAACCTCTACTTTCCGCAAGCAGCTCGTTGGCCGCTGATAATGTCGGGTAAGGTTTAACCGAACCCCAAAGCATAATTGGCCGCGATGAAAATCTATCAAGGTCTATGTTTTAAGCAAGAGCGGAAAGATTAAGGCTCTTGTCCTTATAGATTTTCATAGATTCTGATTGCGGCTAAAAATATGGTTATTGTTTAATTCGCGGCTATCAAATTTGATCTGCGCATAAGGGGAATTGTATGTAATATGGTTTTTGGACTTGCATTTTACATAAAAACACTTATGCTTCAGTCATGATCAAACGAACTCTCGAAGCTGTCCTCAAGGAGCTTGCTCTCCAGTATCCGGTGGTCACCATCACTGGTCCGCGCCAGAGCGGTAAGACAACTTTGTGCCGTAAGGTTTTCCCCCATCTTCACTATGTCAATCTCGAAGCTCCTGATGTCCGTCTTTTTGCCGTGGATGATCCCAGGGGCTTTTTGGCGTCTTATGATGAGGGTGTCATTCTTGACGAGATTCAACGGGCACCTGAGCTGCTATCCTACATCCAAACTATTGTCGATGAGCAGCCGCGACCGGGACGATTTATTTTGACCGGCAGTCAGCAATTTGAAGTCATGAATACTGTCAGCCAGTCACTGGCTGGGCGGACGGCTCTTTTAAAACTTCTGCCTCTTTCCCTTGAGGAGTTGGGGCGTGGCCATTTGATCGATTCTGTGGATCGTATGTTGTTGTCGGGCTTCTATCCTCGCATCCATGCTCAAGGATTGAATCCCACGCAGGTTATGGGGGACTATTTTGAAACTTATGTTGAACGTGATTTGCGTCAATTAGGTGCAATCAGGGATCTCGCCCAGTTTGAGCGATTTGTACGGCTCTGTGCAGGTCGAACCGGGCAACTGCTAAATCTGCAAAGTCTCGGCAATGATGTCGGGGTGTCACACTCGACGGCTCGATCCTGGCTGACGCTGCTGGAGGCAAGCTACATTGTTTTTCTGTTGCAACCCTGGCATGCTAATGTATCAAAGCGTCTCGTCAAGTCGCCCAAACTCTATTTTTACGATGTCGGGTTGGCTAGCTATTTGCTCGGATTGGAAGAGGATAACCAGGTGAGTCGTGACCCTCTACGTGGGAATCTGTTCGAGAATCTGGTGGTCATCGAGGCACTCAAATATCGCTATAATCAAGGGAAACGAAGCAATCTTTATTTCTACCGTGACAGCAATGGCAACGAGGTCGATCTGATTGCCGAGAACGGTCAACATCTCTCAGCTATCGAGATTAAGGCCGGAGCCACGGTTAATCCTGACTACTTCAAAGGTTTGAGACGCTTTGAGGGTGTGGTCTCGGATAGGTGGGATGTTGCGTGCGGTGTCGTTTATGGAGGCAATGAGATTCAACGGCGCACTGACACTTTGGTTCACCCTCTCTTTGATTGCGTTCGATTATTCGCGGCCGTCGGCATATAATTATTTACAAACATAGATTCTGATCGCGGCTAAAGATGAGGTTTCTGTTTAATCAGCGTTCATCCGATTTGATCTGTGTCCAATGATGGTTTTGTTCTGTTCGGGAGACACTGCTGATGAAAGATACGGTGCGTTCTTGGCGCTGCTGGGGCCCATACTTGCTGATTATGGCTATTGCCTTCCTGGCTTATGCCAACACCTTCGGTAACGGTTGGACCTACGATGACTTCCCGGTTATCGTCGAGAATACGGATGTCCGTTCCTGGGCGGGATTCCTCAAAGATAGTTACCCTGGACGGCCGTTACGCGAACTGACCTACCTGCTTGATCACACCCTCTTTGGCCTTAACCCTGCTAGCTGGCATTTTCAGCAGATCTTCTGGCACGGTCTCAACGCCTGCTTGATATTTGTGCTTGGACGACGGTTGAAACTGGCAAGTTGGGCGGCTCTTGTTGCTGCCATGATCTTCCTGTTACACCCCTTGCAAGTTGAGGTTGTGGCCAATATCTCTCACCGAAAGGACAGCCTTGCTCTTGCTGGTTCTCTTGGATCGATCCTCTGTTACCTTCAGTTCTTCGAAGCTGAGCGGAGACGGTGGGGGTGGATGACTGGCGCGCTTGTTTGCTTTTTGTTGGCTTTGAGTGCCAAACAGACAGCGTTGATGGTGCCGTTGGTTTGCCTGATTTATGAAGTGCTTGTTATTCCTCTCCCGCAAAGGTTTCTGGCCCGGTTTCCGTTGTTGCTCGCAGGGTTGGGGGGGGGCGGGGTTTTATTGACAGGATGGTGGTGGAGTTCGATTAACGGCTGGGCGAAGCTGTCGTTATCGATGCAGGATACCCTCTCCTTCAAAGCCAACTACTTTGAGCCTGTGACCCTGGTCGTTTATTATTTGACTGTTCTCAAGTCCTGGCTTTTTATTGGCATGAGATTGGTTTGGCCCTTTGACTTGGCCCCAGAATATACCTTTCCGGTTGTTGAGCGGCTGCTTGATCCTTGGGCTTTGGCCGGTATTGTTCTCTTAACGACAATTGTCGTGATGCTTTTCTGGACCGTTCGACGTTGGCCCGTTGGTTGCTGGTTGATGTTAGCTGCCATCTGCTTCTTTTTGCCGACCGCAAACCTCTGGCCACTGACTTATCTGGCCGCCGATCGTTACCTCTATGCTCCAATTGCTTTTCTTGCTTTGTTTGTCGGTTACGTTCTCATGCGTATGCCGCAAGCCCCAAAGTGGGTGTTTCTCCCGACTCTTGTTGTTTTGTCCCTTTTTGCCGGACTGACATGGCAGCAGAATCAGGTCTGGTTCTCCCCGAAAACACTATGGGAACAAGCTGTTGAGGTCAGCCCGGAGTCGTCCTTTGCCCTCAATAATATGGGAAACATCAGCTTGCAAGTCGGTGAAATTAACGCTGCCGCAGAGTATTACCAACGCTCAGTAAAGGTTAACCCTTTGAATCCGACAGCTCATTACAACCTTGGATTTTTGGCAGAGAAACGTCGTGATTTGCAAACAGCTCTTCTGCATTATCGGGCGTTTGCTCGCCTCAATCACCCGGTGTACAGGGAGCAGTTGCAGGCCTTGCGCGAACATTTGTTGCGTAGCTATGGGGTTACACTTTAGTAACGCCCACAATGCTAAAGCTTAATTTTACAGGGATATGCAGGATGGACAGGATGGGTAAGTTAAAACAAATAAAAGCATAATTGGCCGCGATGAAAATCTATCAAGGTCTATGTTTTAAGTAAGATAAGAAAGATTAAGGGTCTTGTCCTTATAGCTTTTCATAGATTCTGATCGCGGCTAAAATTAGTTTTTTGCTCTTGTTTGATCAGCGTTCATCAGGTTTTATCTGCGGCCAACTGCCTTTGTGGTTAATGGTTTAAATCAAAACATGAGAAACCCTCTTTTGTATAAAAATGTTTCGGCCTTTCTATGAATCGGTCAAATGAAACTCTCGACGACCTGACCGTTGGTGGTCTGAAAATTCTGCAGGCGAAAAGCGGCTATCGTTTTTCTATTGATCCAGTTCTGCTCAGCGCCTTCATTCCGGGTGTGAAGAATGCCCGGATAGTAGACCTCGGCACTGGTAATGGCATTATTCCATTGCTGTTGTCTTGCCGAAAAGAGGCTCAAGAGATTATCGGTGTCGAGCTCCAGTCGGCAATGGTTGATCGTGCCCGGCGCTCGGTGCAATTGAATGGTCTTGAGGAGTTAATTCGAATTATTCAAGGTGATATCCGAGAGCTTCCTGCAGAACTGTGCGCCGAAGCTTTTGATATCGTAACGTCCAACCCGCCGTATCGGATTCAGACCATGGGTCGAGTGGCGGCTGATGACGAGAGGGCCACAGCCCGCCATGAGCTGGCCGGTGGTCTCGACGCGTTTCTGCGCGCAGCAGTTTTTCTGCTTAACTCCGGGGGGCGATTTTATGTCGTCTACCTGGCTGAACGGCTGGCCGAACTTTTGTCGGGAATGCGCTCTTTCCAGTTGGAGCCGAAACGCTTGCGGATGGTGCACTCTCGTGAGGGTGAATCGGCTCGCATGGTGCTGGTGGAAGGACGCAAGAATGGCAAGCCAGGGATGGTTGTTGAAGCGCCGTTGATTATTTATAAAGGTGAAGGGCGGGATTATACGGAGGAAGTTCTGGCGATATATGGAAAAAACGGGACGAGTGACGAGTGACGAGGGTCGCGAATAGCCTACAGTTCCTAGTACCACGTAACATCTATTCTCACCCAACCCCTCCAAACCTCCCCTTGTCAAGGGAGGCTTACAGGCTTCCCCCCTGATAAGGGGGGACTGAGGGGGGTTGCTTTAGATGTTCCAGGGTACTAGTCTCCAGCCCCCGCCTTCAACAGCCTCATCTGCTTCACCAAAAACTTCTCCATCTCTTCGCGTAAATCTGCATCTTTGATCGTCGTTAACAGTCCGTCGATCTGTTCTTTCTCACCGTCGTCCAACTCTACTGCCTTCCACGCTGGTGGCGCTTCTACCGGTTTCTCAAGACGGACATTAACCTTGCCACGCTTGAGATAAAGATCCTTGACAGTCGCTTTCCCCAACTCAGCGTTGAGCTGGGCCAGAATCTTTGGTTTCATAAATTGTAGCTGCTGCATCCAGGTTGGCTGGTCGACATTGACTTCGAGAACACCTTCGCGGATTCTGACCGGGCGGGTGCGTGCGGCAATTTGTGGGCCGACAACTTCTTCCCAGATGATCAGGGCACGGTACTGCTGTAACTGCTCATCGAGCCCAAGTCCTTTGAGAAGCTTGTCGACCAGGTCGCCAGCAAGGGCAGCCTGCTTAAGTTTCGGTCGACGAGGTTTTTTCACCGATGACTCCGACGATAGATGCGACTGCCGACCATCTGTCCGGCGACGGCCAGGGCAATAGAGAAGGGGATAAAGTGCCAGCTGATGTTGTTTGAAATTCGCAGTCCAATGATGAAAGGGACAGAGAGGTGGATGTAAACAAACCAGCGAGCCGAATACTTGGGGGAGCCCATACGGAGGTAGCCGAGCGGAACGTTGCTCAGCGCGGCAAAGGCAAGCAAGCTGACCAAAGCGATGTTGATTTCGATGTTCAAGAAAGAGGCCTTTCGGTAGTGTTGATATAGTACGCTCAGTTTATGCTTGCCGTTTCATTAAAGTCAATCTCTGAGGAGCGGTTGATCGTGCCTGCGGCACTGTTGAATGCACCTGCGGTGCTGTTGAATCGTTTCAACAATTCAACGGGCGCAGCCCAATTCAACGCGCGTAGCGCAATTCAACAATTCAACATTTCAACAAATTCATGCTAAACTTTGAAAATTAAATGTTTTTCTCACTCGGGACTTCGCCATGGAACAAAAACAACAGCTTTTACTCGATGCTACCAAGCGACTGATCAGGCGCGGAGCCTTTCCAAACCTGGCAAAACTGCTTGTCAAGTCTCATCCTGCCGACATCGCTCATCTCTTTCGTTATCTCGACCTGAAAGATCAGCGCATTCTCTTTACTCTGATTGAGAGTGCGG
>JAGXHM010000003.1 GCA_024636155.1 Deltaproteobacteria bacterium | reverse complement strand
CTTGCCTTTTCCTTCTGCTTTGCTTACTATCTGCGAGCACATTCAGGGTCACAGACTACTCATCCGGCCCGTTCATTCCAATTCGACAATTTGATCTTTTTTCACTGTCCGATCGCACCTTGCGACAGGGACATTTCCGTCAGTTTTTTTGCTGAGCTGAGCCACTTTATGAGTTTGAATTCCCTTAATCCGCAGCAGCTTGAAGCGGTATTACATACGGAAGGGCCGCTGTTGCTGCTGGCCGGTGCCGGCTCGGGCAAGACCAAGGTGGTTACGCACCGGGTTGCCCATCTGGTTGGGTCGAAGTGTATTGATCCGGAACGAGTTCTGGCGGTCACCTTTACCAACAAGGCTTCGAAGGAAATGCAGGAGCGAGTGGCGGGTCTGGTCGGTCGTAGCAAGGCGGAACGGATTCAGGTTTCGACCTTTCATTCGCTCTGCTGCCGCATTCTGCGCGCCGATATCGAACAACTCGGTTACAAGCGCAACTTCAGTATTTACGGCACCTCTGATCAACAGCGTCTGATCAAGGATTTGATGAACAAGATCAAGGCTGATCACGGCCTCACTCCCGACACCATTCTCTGGAAAATTTCCGATGCCAAGAACAGTTTGAAATCGCCTGCACAGTTCGGCCCTTTTATGCGCGGAGACGTGATCGGCGAGATGGCACAGAAGGTCTATCCCGAGTATCAGAAGAGTCTGAAAAGCTACAATGCCGTCGATTTTGACGATCTGATCATGCTGGTGGTGCGCCTCTTTGACGAATTTCCGGAGGTTCAAGCGCGTTATCAGGATCGTTTTCAATACATCATGGTCGATGAGTATCAGGATACCAATACCGCCCAGTTCACCCTTATGCAGCGACTTGCTGATAAATGGAAAAACTTCTGCGTGGTGGGTGATGACGATCAGTCGATCTATGGCTGGCGCGGGGCCGATCCAGGCAATATTCTTGATTTTGAAAAGAACTTTGCCGGAGCCCATGTCATCAAGCTTGAGCAGAACTACCGCTCCACGGCAAACATCCTCAATGCCGCCAACACGGCGATCAAGCACAACCAGAAGCGCAAGGAGAAAGCACTTTGGACCGCGGGCGATGACGGCGAAAGGATCGGTGTGGTCAAGTGCATCGATGCCGAAGACGAAACGCGGGCTGTGATCGAGCGGGTTCGTTACAATGTGGACAGCAAGCGTATGGCGTATAAGGATCACGCCATTTTGGTGCGGACCAACGCCCAGACCATGGTTTTTGAGCAGGAGTTGCGTTTCGCCGCGATCCCCTATGTCTTGATCGGTGGCCAGCAGTTCTTCGATCGCAAGGAAGTTAAGGACGCCGTCGCCTATCTGCGTTTTATGGTGAACCCTTCTGACGAGGTCAATCTGTTGCGCATTCTCAACTATCCGCTCCGCGGCATCGGTCGAACCACTGTCGATCTGCTGATTCGTCTCTCAATCTCCAGCAAAGAGCCACTATGGAAGGTGATCAGAAGGGCGCGTATGATCAGCGGAATCAACGCCAAGGCGGCTGATTCCCTGGAAAAATTTGTGGCCATGATCGAGGAGCACAAGCGTTGCTTCCGTGGTGGCGGCAGACTCGCCAGTACAGCAAAGGATCTTTTTGCTGCAATCGGTATTGAGGGCGAACTCCGTCGCGAGTACGATTCACGCGAAAAAATTGAGCGCCGCATTGAGAACGTTCAGGAAGTTATCAACGCTATTGCGACCTATGAGGAGCGCGACGGCAAGCCGACCTTGTCTGGCTTCCTTGAGAAAATAGCACTACTCGATCGCGACGAGCCAGGCTCCGATAGCAAGGAGAAGAAACTGGCCAAGGACGCTGTGGTGCTGATGAGCCTGCATTCGAGTAAAGGTCTGGAGTTCCCTCACGTTTTTCTGCCCGGTTTTGAAGAGGGCTTTTTACCACACAAGAAAACGGTTTCCGAAGGGGTGGATGTCGATGAAGAGCGTCGTCTCTGTTACGTTGGCATCACGCGTGCCCGGGAAAAACTGACCATCCTGCACGCCGATACGCGTATGAAGTATGGTAAGGCGGAGCCTCGCGAGCTCAGCCGTTTCCTGGCCGAGATTCCTGAGGAGGTCCGGCAGGAAGAAGCCCGGTCCGGATTCCATCTCGTCGAAGGCAAGGGTGGTGGAGAGCTCAGTATGTCGGATATGTTCGCCAAGCTGATGGGCGAAACGAACGAATGAGCGTTTAAAGCGATAAGGCTGTAAGCTTATCTCTCGCAGAGACGGCAGAGAGGTCAAAATCAAGTTCTTTGGTTAAATCAAAAAATAAAGCTTTCATGCCTTCTCTGCGTTCTCTAGTGAGTGGAGCGAACGGGCGTGATGCCCTTTTTAGTTGAAATAGCCCTTTTATCTGTCAGAGTGTCAACATCATGAATGAATTTGAAGCTAATTTGCCCTTAGGCAAGGCCACGGTTTACACGTCTGAATACGATCCCGGCCTGCTTTGTCGGATACCCCGCAAGCTCAAGCGTGACGAGATTGGTCTGACTGCTGATCTGCCATTCCACGGCTTGGACATCTGGAATGCTTACGAGCTTTCCTGGCTGACCCCAAAGGGGATGCCGGTGGTTGCCATGGGCGAGTTCCGCATCCCTTGCGAATCACCCAATCTGATCGAATCGAAATCGATCAAGCTTTATCTCAACTCTTTCAATCAGACCCGCTTTGATGATTTCGAGTCGGTGCGCGCCCTGATGAGTGATGACCTTGGTGGTGCAGCCGGAGCTCCAGTCGATGTGCGCTTGATCAGCACGGCAGAGTTCTCTACTGTATCGTTTGCCACTTTGCCTGGGCATTGTATCGATGATCTTGATCTGGCAATTGAAAATTACTCTCTGGATTTTGGCATTCTCGAAGGAGCGGCTGATCCACAACAGCAGGTTGCGGAGACGTTGCATAGTCACCTGCTGAAAAGCAACTGCCTGGTGACCAATCAGCCAGACTGGGGCAGTGTATTAATCCGCTACAAGGGATCGAAAATCGATCACGAAGCTGTGTTGCGTTATCTGATTTCCTTCCGTCAACACAATGAATTTCACGAGCAGTGCGTTGAACGGATCTATAGCGACCTGATGCGTTTCTGCCATCCGGATAAATTGACCGTTTACGCCCGCTATACCCGGCGCGGTGGTCTTGATATCAACCCGTATCGTAGTAATTTCGAATACGATGTAGCGAATTTGCGTCTGGCACGGCAGTGACTCGGTAGGCAAGAAAACATATAACGCAAAGGTGCAAAGAGCGCAGAACATCACCCCTCTCCCTAACCCTCTCCCACAAGGGGAGAGGGGATGTTAAGCTCCCCTCCCTTCGATGGGAGGGGGTGGGGGAGGGTGCAAGACATTGGTTTGTTCTTAAAACCTTTGTTTTGATGATCCGCTTGTTTTCCTATAGAATACCCCGCAACATATCTCTTGTTTGCAGGACTCCGAATCCATGAATAGAACCACTTTGACAGAATTGACTTCTCAGAATGTTGCCGAAGCGTTGAGCTTTGCGCAACAGGCGATGCAGGGTGCAGGTGAAATTGCCCTGCGCTATTTTCATCAGCCTCTGGAGGTAGACAACAAGCTTGGCGAAGGCAGCTTCGATCCTGTGACGCGGGCTGACCGTGAAATTGAGGCTTACCTGCGCGAGGAACTTAGTCGCCGCTATCCTGATTTCGGCATCATCGGTGAAGAAGAAGGCGCCGTGCCGGGGAGTGTGGATACCAACTGGGTTATTGACCCGATTGATGGCACCAAGGCTTTTATCAGCGGTTTTCCAACCTGGGGGGTTCTGCTCGGATTGCAACAGGGCGATCGGATTCTCGCCGGGCTCATGTACCAACCGGCGACCGGTGAACTTTTTTATGGCAGCGCAGCCGGGGCTTTTATGCGGCACAAGGGTCGACTGGTCGTTATGCAGACCCGTCAGGAGGCCAGCCTTGAAAAGGCACTGCTCTATTGCACTCACGAGAGCATGTTCGCCAATGAGAATAATCTGGCTGCGTTCCGGCGGGTTGCGGAACAGGTGCGTCTGCAGCGTTTCGGCGGTGACTGCTATGCCTATTGCATGTTAGCCCTTGGCCAGATCGATCTGGTCATTGAAGATACCCTGCAGCCCTACGATATTGTGCCGTTGATCCCGATCATTGAGGCGGCCGGTGGGGTGATCACCGATGCTCAGGGGAAGACTCCCGTTGCCGGTGGTTTCGTGATTGCAGCTGCTAACCGGCTGCTGCATGAAGAGGTTATGGCCCTAATTTAATCGTGGAGACGACCGAATGGAAACAATTAAGACGGCCAGTTTTGAATACTTGATGGATCTTGCCAAAAAGAACCCGGAGGGTGGTTACACCTTCGTGCTCGACGGCACGTCCTACCAGATCGAAGATGTCCTGGAAATCTCCAGGATCGCGACGGCTCATGGTTATATTGTGATCTACTGATTCCCGGGAAACAACTGGAAATTATTGTAAAGGCAGCCGATCGGCTGCCTTTTTTGTGGTGCTTTTTGCGCACGTTCCTTTAACCTTTGTGACTTTGCGTTAAAAATTATAGCTTTTTGTCGGTTAAAGACTGCTCGCATCCAACGAAGACTCAATCTCCAGAGACCGCAGCTTGAGAACCATCTTGCGGCGTACCGCCGTTGGAATCTCAACATGCAGGCACTGCGCGTGCGGGTTGAGTTTGTGTGCGGCAATGCGTTGCAGAGAGTTGGCTCCGGCGCCAGGTAGCCAACGTAAATTCCCGTTCGGCAAAAACGCACGATCTTCACCGTCGAGCAGACTGTTGACATCAACGCGTGGGTCAATTTGTACTCCGAGTAGCTGCAACCCCCCGAGCAGGGCGAAGTTGTAACACTGGTGGGCTCCAGCACAGAGTTGCACATACATCTCGGCAGACAGATCACGGACCAGGTTCAGCCCGCGTCGCATGGCCGCATTCGGTTGCAGATAGAGAACTCCTTCTTCCTTGCGAAACATTCCAATTTGCTCCGGTTCACAAAAGGGTGGCAGGCCGCCAAGTCCAACCACAACGCGACGATCGTCACTGAAGGTTCCTACACAGCCGTGAATATCAATCACCAGCTCTGGTAACGACATCTCTAATGTTTCAACGTATTCTGGCAACCCTTCTTCGAGCTTGTAACAGTATGGATGGCCGTGTTCATCAATATAGGGGTAGATAACATCGATATTGCTTGGATTGAGTGGTACGCCCCATGACTCCAGCAGCGCCAGGTTTGCATCCGCCAGAGGCTCACGGCCGGCAAAGCCGAGATTGATGATTGCTGAACCGCCCTTGCCGGTACGCAAGAAATAGAGGGTCACTTCCAGAGTGTGAGGATCATAAGGGCCATGGCTGGAGGTGATCAGAGGGTACTGTTGGCGAAAGTTCTCTTGCCGGTGGCGCAAGAGCAAGACACCGCCCGCATTATCCGTCAGGTAGCGAGCCTCGAACTCCGGCAATGCTTTCCCACAGGGGAGCCAGCCAGAAGCCTTGATCGGCACTTTGGTAAAGAAACGCTGCAGCACTGTTTGACGCCAATTGGCGACAAAGCGCAGGCAACGATCAGGCAGGCGGTAGTAGATTGAATAGTGAACGGGATCCAGATAAATGCGAGCCTGCAGGCGTTTGAGTAGTTCCCGGTTGTAGTTGTTCTGGGTACTTTTCAGCAGGCGTTCGGTAATCTCCACCATGGTCGAAAACGTGGCCTCGGTCGGTGCTTCTTCGAGCAGCTCCACCCGTTTCAGCTGGCTATAATCCTCCTTGCCAATTTCGACTTCAAGGCGATTCAAGTGGCGCTGAAAGGGGATCGCCTCATCAACTTCAAACTGGCTGAGGAAGAGTGGAGATATGGTGGGGTGCTGGTTTTCCATTGTGTTTCCGGTGCAACATACTGGTGAGATTTCTATTATAATCCGGAGCGAACTAAAACAAAGGCTTTACCACTGAGGCTCAGAGTACACAAAGAAAATCAAAAATCTTATTGATAGATTCTGTTCTCCTCTGTGTTCTCTGTGACTCTGTGGTTCATATGCCACTGATTTGTCTCAACATTTCTCTCGGTTATAAGCCCATTAATTTTTCTTCGTTATTTACAGCACTGACAATAAAAACATCACTTTTGTTCTGGTTGTGAGCTATTTTAATCTTACCGAGTTTTTCCGGTTTGTCGCGATTCCTGTCAGTGACTTTTGATGCCAGGTGACGGTTGGGCCACCTGGGATGATTATTTCTGGTCAGCTTGTTTTGGGATGCGGGCGATCGAGAAAAAGATGCCGACAATGCAGAGTGCCGAAAAGGTTAATAGTGAGAGGTGCATGCTGTTGAGAAACTGCGGCTGAGTTTGCTCGGTCACTGCATGATCGGCCATGAAGATGGAGAAGATGATGGTGATAATTGTCATGCTGGCCATCATACCCAGGGTTCGCATAGTGCTGTTCAGGCCCGAAGCTACACCGAGGAAACGGGGGGGTACGCTGCCCATAATGACGCTGATGTTTGGTGAGGAAAAGAGCGCGAAGCCGAGGCCGAGGGTTGCCAGCATGACTATGATCAGGGACATCGAAGTGGTGGCAGTGATGCTTGCAGCAATGGCGAGACCGGCAGCACATAGAGCCTGTCTCTTATACACATCTCCGACCCACG
>JAGXHM010000027.1 GCA_024636155.1 Deltaproteobacteria bacterium | reverse complement strand
CGGCATCGTCAATATCGCGATTGCGGCGGCGGTCTTGCTGGCACTCCTGTTCCGTCGCCGGTTCCGTGCTGCAGGGTACTGGTTGCTGGCATTAGGAGGCGGCGCCGGACTGGTCCAGCTCTTCAAATGGACGCTGCATCGACCGCGCCCGATTGACGTTTATCAGGGTGTTGCCACCTGGGGATTCCCGAGCGGCCACACCACGATGAGTGTTGTCCTCTACGGCTTTCTTGCCATTTTACTGGTCCGCCGGTTTAATCCGGGTCACCGCTGGCTCCCTTTCGGCTTCGCCATCGGCATGTCGCTGCTGATCGCCTTCTCGCGACTTTACCTTGGGGCGCACTGGTTTTCCGATGTCCTTGGTGGCCTGGCCCTCGGTTGGGTCTGGGTGACTTTTATCGGCATCATCTTCCTGCACCGCGCGGAAGCCGCCCCGTCCAGAGCAGCTCTCCTTATTCCAGCGCTGCTGGTCATGTTGTTGACAGGAGCCTGGCATATCCACAGCCAGCATGCCAGCGACCTGGTCCGATATCAATCCCAGAGAGCCATACAAAGGATCAGTGCCGGGGATTGGCTGGAGATGGCCTGGCAAGGACTGCCGGGCTGGCGTATTGACCTGGCCGGGAAAATCGAGCAGCCGCTGTCTCTCCAATGGGCCGGGGACCCCGACCATCTGGCCGCGGTTTTAGCCGCTCACGGCTGGACTCTAACCAGCAGCTTCGACTACAAGCAGCTGCTGAACCTTCTGGTCCCGCGTGCAATAATCCAACAGCTGCCGCTGTTGCCACAGATGGAGAATGGCCGACAGGAGCGAATCCTGATGTCGATGCCAAAGGATGAAAGACGGCTGGTGCTTCGCCTCTGGCCTACCGAATTCATACTATCGGAGCTTGGCCAGGAGCTCTGGGTCGGAACCGTTGACTTCGAATACGCCTATCCAATGGCGAGCCTAATGACCCTGCCGCGCGGCAGCGGGCATTATACTGCTGCGCTGGCACTGTTGCTAGAGTCACTAAATGCCGATCTCGATGTGCATTGGGGGCAGCGGCCATTGCCGGGAGAATCGCTTGCTTCGGGATGGGACGGCAAGACTTTATTGCTCACCGCCGGGAGCCTGAGCTTGCCAGGGAATTGATCTCATGACACCGTTTCAGCCAGACAAGCACGTGGCCCATGACCGCAAAATACATCCCACCGTCTGGGCGCTCGGCTTTGTCAGCCTGTTCATGGACATCTCCTCAGAGATCATCCACAGCCTGTTGCCGGTTTTCCTGGTCAGCGTTATTGGAGCGAGTGTCCAGACCGTCGGCTTGATCGAAGGCGTTGCCGAAGCAACGGCGATGGTGACCAGAATCTTTTCCGGTTCACTCAGCGACTGGCTTGGCAAACGCAAGGTCCTGGCAATGGTTGGCTATGGTCGCTGATATAACACTTCCAGAACAGAGAGGTGCCGCTTATGGCTTACGCCAGTCCCTTGATAGTGTTGGTGCCTTTGCTGGACCCTTGCTTGCAATTGGCTTGATGATTCTGACCGGGAACCAGTTTCGTCTGGTTTTCTGGATCGCCCTTATCCCCGGTTTGCTGGCGGTTGCCGTGCTCTTCTTCAAAGTTAAAGAGCCGGTCACTATGGCAGGCAAAAACTTCAGGTCACCTCTCAGCCGCCAATCTCTAGCCTTACTTGGTCGACGATATTGGCTTGTCGTGCTGATAGGCGCAATTTTCACTCTGGCACGCTTCAGTGAAGCATTCCTCTTGTTGCGTGCCGAAAGCGTGGGACTTAATATCAGCCTCATTCCACTTGCACTCGTGACAATGAACGTTGCCTACAGTCTGACGGCTTACCCTGTCGGGCGCTTGTCCGACCGGATCGGACGCCAGGGCCTGTTGGCAATGGGTCTGATTGTACTGATCGGGGCGGATGTTTTGCTAGCCCTTGCCCGGGGACTCTGGCTGTTCTTTGCCGGAGCGGGGTTGTGGGGGCTTCATCTGGGGTTGACCCAGGGCTTGATTTCTGCGCTTGTTGCAGATGCCGTATCCCCTGAAGTCCGGGGCACTGCTTTCGGAGTGTTTGGTCTGATCAGCGGCATGGCCCTTCTATCGGCCAGTTTGTTGGCCGGTTGGCTATGGCAGAATTTTGGTGCCCCTGCGACCTTCACGGGCGGGGCATTGATTGCCGTCTTTGCCTTGTTCGGCTTTTTGTACCTGCACCAGGGCTCGAAAGGGCAGACAGTAAACAGTCTCAATTAGCACCATTTCCAGTAAATTTAGCCACTCCCTGACTCACAAGGTGAGGGTTTTCTTAAGTATTGCTGCCTCTCTTTCTTGGATCATCTAAGGCGCTTATTTGCGGCCTGGCAGAGTAATTGTCGGGATGTTATGGCACAGGGGGCAGCCATTATTTGATTTGAAGCCATTGCGAAAATGTCCGATGTCGAGGTCTGACCCTTTGATCTTTGTTTCGGTTAAATATTCCACCATTTTTTGTGAAAATAGACGAAAAGAGTCTTTCATGTTGAGTTCGGTCCGCAATAAAAAAAGGGGGCAAATCTCCGTTTGACACTTTCAGTTCGGGATATAACACCTGTTCTAATATTGTTTAATCCCCATTCCCCAGATAGCATCCTTTAAGCCCGAAGTCCTCTGCACCCTACGCTGAAGCGCCAGAGAAAAAACATCCTTTCTCCCCCAGATTTCCACTCCACTTTTTGCCCGAGTTATCCCGGTGTAAATCAACTCCCGCGTCAAAGCTCGCGTGTCATGCGCAGGCAATAGTAAAAGAATCTGTTCGAATTCCGATCCCTGGCTTTTGTGTACGGTGCTGGCAAAGACGGTTTCATGTGTCGGTAAGCGGGATGGAGCCAATGACCTCAGTTGACCATTTAGGTCTGGGAAATAGGCTCTGAGCTTCTTTTCGGGGCTGTCGTCAGGCCAGAGGATGCCGGTGTCACCGTTGAAGAGGCCAAGGTTGTAGTCATTCGCCGTGATCATGATCGGACGACCTTTGTACCAGCGTGACGTTGGTAGTATCAGTCCTTGTTCGGCAAGGATCTGTTCGGCGAGCGGGGTGATTGACGAAACACCGAACGGCCCGTTCCTGAGTGCACAGAGAACCATGAAGTGGTTGAACTTCGCCAGAGCCTCTGTTGCACAAGTCGCTTCGAGATAAGGCGTAAAACCATCCAGAATAAGCTGTTTCAATGCCGCCCGTACCCGATTCTCAGGTGGGCATTCAAGCCAGTTGACGTCAGCTGTTGCCGGATCGTCCAGTAGGGCCAAAGCAGCTGGGGTGAGTCCTGCATTGACGGCAATACTCAGGCGACCAATGCCTGAGGTTGCGTCGAAACGGTAGTTCTTCTGCAAGGTCACCAGCGAATCACCGGGGCCGGTCTTCTCTTTGCCACCGAACGCTTCATCACTCAAGCCCAGATACGAGCCAAGAGTTTTCTGCATCTGTTTCGAATAGGTGGTTTCGGTGCCGGTTTGACAAATATCGCCAAGCACCGCTCCGGCCTCTACGGATGATAACTGATTCTTGTCGCCCAAAAGAATCAGACTGGCGCGATCGGGGAGGGCGAGGACCAGTTTGGCCATCATCGGCAGGTCAACCATGGACGCTTCGTCAACCACCACAACATCATAGGGCAAAGGATTCTTGGCGTTGTGACGGAAGGTTGGCGAATTACGCACCGAGCCGAGCAGACGATGCAGGGTGCGTACCTCTTCGGGGATCCTGGTGAGGATCTCCTGACTGCAGGGAAGCTCCCCCTTGGCTTTGGTGATGGCTGTTTTCAGACGAGCTGCGGCCTTGCCGGTTGGGGCGGCGAGGGCAATCGAGAGTGGCTGGTCTGCGGCCATTTCGAGTAACAGAGCCAGAATCTTGACGACGGTGGTGGTTTTTCCGGTGCCTGGGCCTCCGGAGATAACACAGAAGGGTCGGGTTGCGGCAAGGAGTGCAGCGGCCTTTTGCCAGTTTGGCCCGCTATCGTCACCAATCTCAAAGTAATGATCCAGTTTATCGGCCAGTGGCGCCAAGCCTGCCACTTTGAATTCTTCTGAACGAGCTAGAATCCCTTGAGCAAGCGTCTGCTCATAAGCGTGATAGCGATACAGGTAGAGGCGGTTGGCGTCATCGAGGATCAAGGGATGAAATGATCCCGGTGGGCCGACGACTTTGCATGAATGTAATTTCTCTACCCATTCTGTGACCGATCCGGTTTGCAGAAGATCGTCAGACAGGCCAGGGCTTTCGAGAAAATCGCCTTGCACAACGCTATTCAGGTCGAGGCAGACATGGCCGTTATTGATTGCTTCACAGAGCAGTTTGGCAGCAAGGGAAAGTTGCGGGACGTCGCGTTCCTCAAGCCGGTTGATAAAGCCAGCGAAGCTCTCACTGATCGATGAAAAGGGTGCGTCTGTCTTCATTACGCAGCCTCCTTGCCAGTCGAAAGATAAGTAGTAAGAGCTTCAACCAGTGCAACGTCCGGATAATCGCTGTAAATGCCGAGTGAAGCATCAGGGTTGTCATTGAGGGCTGTGCCGCGCAGGTATGCGTAGACAACGCCGCCAAAGTGAGTTGCGTAAGAATAGTCGGGCAGGGTGGCGCACAAGTAACGGTGCAGGGCCACCAGATAGAGGTGGTATTGCAGGGTGTAATAACTCGACTGCATGGCAGCGCCGAGTGCTTCTTGTTGATACGTCTCAGGGTGGGTGCCGAGAAAATTGGATTTCCAGTCAAGCAGGTAGTAGCGACCTTCGTGTCGGAAGATCAAGTCGATAAAACCGTGCAACATACCGTGATGTCGGGAGAAGCCAAGTTCTGCGAGATGTTCGGCAAACCCTTCCGTTTGGCCCGGGGCGACCGAGTGCCTGGCAAAGGTTTTGGCCAGAGATGCACTCTCAATCGTGCCGAGGGGGAGGAGGAATTCCATTTCTGCCAGTTGATCTTGCCGTGAAATCTGGTTGAGCCGCAAACTGCTCCCATCTGGCGTGATGATCGGTGTGGCCAGGGTTCTGTTGACCATGGTCATCACCGCAGGAGTCCAGCGCAGGTCAAAATCAAAAGCTTTCAGGGCTGCCCGAGTCACCTGTTCGATAGCATGCGGATCCGCTGCGCAGAAATCAAGGTTCTCAAAGAGCATGTGCAGGCAACTGCCGGCGGTTGCGCCTTTCGGGAAATCCATAAAGGAGGCGAAATCCTTTTTGCTGGAATGCTCTCCGGCGAGGTCGTTTTCGTCGCGCGTCCAGATCCTTTCCTGAGCGTGGAATTCGTGCGGATGCAATGGCCCGGCGGTTAGGCTGGAAAAGCTTGAGATACACCAGGATCGGTCAATTTTACCTGTGAAATCATGGGCTTTAAGGTCGTCTTTATACAGCAACGATGCGCCTGTATAGCCAGTATAGTCCTGTTCAGGAAGAGGCTCGATCAGAATGCCGCCTTCTGCTTGACCGGCAAGGTGAGCCAGGTCGCTTGCGATTGCTTCGCTCTCCAGGGTGGCCGGGTAGTTGATGGTCATCAAGTCATCTGCAGGCTGTTGTTGTGCATGCAGCAGGTAGCCGAGCGATGATTTCTCTGCGGACTTGAGTTGCCCCCAGCCGATATAGCAACGGTACTTTGCCCGGGTCATGGCGACGTAAAGCAGGCGCATCTGCTCGGCCAGTTGCTCACGCTCGGCGATGCTTGCATGAAGCGGCAGAGCATCGCTGCCAAGATCCATGGTTTTACGGTTGTCATCAGCGGGGTTATGGAAGAAGAGCGGCGCCTTGGCATCCACCTTGGCTGAATTCCAGCAGAAGGGACAAAAGACGATCGGATACTCAAGCCCCTTGCTCTTATGGATAGTGACGATTTTGACCGCATTGTCGTCCGATTCGAGGCGAATCTGGTACTCTTCATGGCTACGTTCCTCCGCAAATTGCCGGGCGAACCACTTCAATAGTCCGTCGATACCGAGGTGTTGTTCCTGTGCCGCTTTGTGCAATACTTCGAAGCAATGTAGCAGGTTGGTCAGACGTCTCTGCCCATCAGGCAGACCGAGCAGACGTTGCCGGACAGCTTGCCCGGCAAAGAGTTTCCCGGTCATGACGATCAAATTTCGACTTTGCCATATCTTGTTGTATTCCAGAAACCTTTCCAGCCAAACTTCAAGTAACTTCTCATCGTCAACCATTGCCCCGAGCGCATGACCGGAGAGGCCAAAGAGGTCGCTGGTCAGCGCCGCTTTAACCAGTGACTCGTTGACCGGGTCGGCGATCGCCTTAAGGACACGCAGCACCTCCTGGGCTTCTCTGCTGTCGAAGAGACTGCCCGTACCACTTTGCACGCTGGGGATGCCCTGCATTTTCAGCGTCTTCTCGATCAGTGCGCCTTCCTTGTGGGTGCGAACCAGCACGGCAACATCACCAGCTTCAAGGGGACGACCCTTGATGGTGGCCTTGCCTTTGCTGGATGAATTCAAAAGGCGTGTGATCTCATTACTGACCGCCTCGGCAAGCCGCCGTCTGGAGACATCTACATTGTCAGCTTTGTCAGCTTCCAATGGATTGCAATTCCAGATATGCAAAGGATCGGTATCTGGTGCGCCATGAATGGTCAGAACATCTTCTGCGTCTGCTTTTTTCTGATCAACCGGATGAAAGGCGATCTCTTCGAAGACGAAAGGCCGGTTATGGGCGGCAAAGAGTGTGTTGATGGCCCGAACCAGCTCAGGTGTGCTGCGCCAGTTGGTCGACAGGGTGTAGCGGTGCTCCACCACTTTGGTCGCGGCAATGTAGGCAAAAATGTCTGCGCCGCGAAAACTGTAAATCGCCTGTTTGGGGTCGCCGATAAAGAAGACGGGCCGCTCTTTGTCGGGGTAAAGGATGCGGAAGATGGCAAACTGGACCGGGTCGGTGTCCTGAAACTCATCGATAAAGGCCGCCCTGAACTGGCTGCGGATCGAATCGCACAGCCGTGGCCCGACCGAGCTGGTGAGCCGGTCGCGGACATCGAGAAGGAGATCATCAAAATGCCTGATGTTCTGTGCCTTCTTACGTTGCGGTAATTCCAGACGCAGGTAGTCGATGAAAGCGGCTTGCATGGCGATAATTCGATTTCGGTAGGCCGCTTCAATCCGCGCGTAATTTTCTGCGGCTGCTTCGCACAAGTCGAAGAAAGGATGCTCTGGCGTCTCAGCGTTCTTTTTCGTGCCTGCTGTCAGGGCTGAGACGGTAAAACGCTCAAACAACTTCTCCGGGGCCTGAAAGGCCGTCGTTGATGCAAAGTAGCTGTCGATTTCATCGCACCACTTCACCAGGCTGTCATGGCGATATTTGCCTCGATTCAAGCCATCCGAGCTGACCAGTAGCTCCTTGATGTCGTTGTGGTGTTCCTGCCAACTCTTTTGCAACGTAGCTCTCTGGCGTTGCCACTCCTCTTCCAGAGCGCTCAAGTCCTCATCGCCGTGTTGTGGAATCACGTTGATACCGGGATCCGCTGTGATCTGCTTAAGGACCGCTGTGAAGGATGATGGGACAATCTTCTTCTCAAAGAGATAGGAAGCAAACGGCCCGGTCTGGTTAGCGCAATGCTGGCGCCAGTAATCCTGGGCGATTTCGTCGAGCAAGAGGGTTTGATTGGTGATGAGTTCGGTGTCGAAGAGGGCGCCGGCTTCAAAGGCTTTATCCTGCAGAATCCTTTGGCAGAAGCCGTGAATCGTGTAGATCGCCGCTTCATCAAAGCAGATCAGGGCCTCGCGGAGCTTGTTTTTGTCCAGCTCTCGCTGCTCGTTTGTGCTTCTCCTGGCGAGAAGCTCTGTTAAGAAGCTGTCGTCGAGGGTGGCCCCGCAGAGTCCGTCATAGGCTTCTCGGATGCGCTGGCGAATGCGGTCGCGCAACTCTTCGGTGGCGGCTTCGGTAAAGGTGACGACCAGGATCCTGTCGACGGTCAACTCCGTTTCGAGCAACAGGCGCAGATAGAGGGCAGCGATGGTGAAGGTCTTGCCGGTGCCGGCGCTGGCCTCGAGCAGGTTTCTCTCCTTCAGGGTGCTGTTTAACAGGTCGAAGCGTGGAATTGTCTGCATAGCTTAAACTCTTTCATCTTATAAACTGACTTCATCTTGTGTAAAAAATAACGGTTCTATAACCCAAAAGAAGGTTTAACGCGGAGTCGCAGAGTACGCAGAGCAAAGCTATTGAGTTTACCTCGAATGTTAGCAACAAGCTCTGTGTCTCAGCGCCTCTGCGTTAATATGCCCCTAAAAGAACTTAGCCTTTGTTTGTGTTATAGACCCGAAAAATAATGACTGATCTTGACTTTTGATTACTTCGAGATTTCTCTGATTATGGTTCAAAATCTGTTTAATCGCGAAGTAATCGCGAAGCTAATTCATCTTTGTCTCAACCTTTCGATTCGCTGTTAAGGAGCGGTGCCACAATCTGCGCTGCAAGTTGTGTGAACTCCTCACCGAGAGGATCGACGCGACCAAAGCAATAGTCGAAATCAGCGTCTTGGCACTCGCCCATGGAACGCTCACTGCCAAGCCACTCGCTGCGGGCTTTGTCGAGGCACTTTTCTGCTGGTTTGCCCTTTGAGACTTCTTCGCTATAGCTGAAGGCTGCTTTGGGGAAAAACGACAGCGGTCTTAACTGACCAGCCTGGAATAACTTCAGCAGGTCGGTCAGACGGTCCCGACTGTTGACAACAAAATGATAAGTTCGGTCGTCGTCACTGTTGCCGAGCAGATGGCTCCGGGTCGCGTCAGTATGACTCTTGTCGGCAACAGAGCAAAGGGCCAGATGATGAATCCAGGTGCTCAAGCGGTCTTTTGGTTTGATGCTTGCGCAGCGATGGCGCAAAAGGCCTTGCGGATAAAGTCCGCTCAACTCACCAACCAGTCGCATACCGTCGAAGGTCTGGTCATAAGAGCACGACTCTCCTTGTTTGCCCTGTGTAAAAGCCAGCACTTTGTTGGCAAACGCACGCGCCACAGCCGTACATTTCTCGAAGGTCGGGGCAGCAAGGCTTCCTTGCGGCAGGATGCTTTTTGCCACATAGAGTTCGAATCGTTGGGGAGAGATCTCGTCGGCAAGAATTTGCTCAACCAGCTCCTGCGAGATCTGGTAGTTGGCCAGACCGTCGAGGCTGAACGGTTCCTGGTCCTGAAGTGCGTCCGACGACTTGTCGATGAAGATGCCGAGACGGTTGCGCAGAAAAAACTGGGTCGGGTTTTGAATGAACTTGACCAGTTGGGGCAGAGTCACCGTTTGCAGTTGGTCAGTGCTGACCGCAAGCTCGCCTTGCATGAAACCGGTCACTTCGTTCTCAGACCCACTGCTTCTCTGCGACACCAGCGCGATGGCACCCTGATAATTGTCGCGACTGTAGCTGAATAAACGCTGGTCGGCAGAAAAGTAGGCGGGGTTAAAACCTTGCAGACGGTGCCTGGTGACGATGCGCTTGCGTGCATTGTCCGCGTCGGAACTCTTGAAACCTTGATCAAGTGCGTCGAGCAGCTCACAGACCACCACTGATGGCGGCGCCTCGCTGTTGTCTTTCACGCTCTGGCCGATGTAGCTGATGATGAGAGCGGTCCGGGCTGAGAGGATTGCTTCGAGAAAGAGGTAGCGGTCTTCCTGACGCCGGGAAGGATCGCCTTTTTTCGGTTCCTGGGCCATCAGGTCAAAGCTGACAGATGGTGATTTGCGCGGAAAGGCAGCGTCATTCATCCCCAGCAGCGCAACAACCTTGAACGGGATGCTGCGCATCGGCAAGAGGGAACAGAAGGTGACACCGCCGCGCAGGAAGCCGGAACTTGAAGCGAGCGACAGCTCTCTTTGCAGCATGCAGCGCAAAACCTCAAAATCGATACCTTCTGCGTAGCCGCTGAGACTTTCAACTTGCTCAAGCTTCTGCAGCTGCCGGATCAGTGCGATGAGCTCATTTTTGGTCTCGGTTTGAAAAAAGTCTTCGACCAGAGCTGACAAGAACTCTCCCCACTCAGCAAGGGTGCGACTCTGGTCAAAGGCTACGTTGGTTTTAAAGAGCTGGTCACAGAAAGTGTAAAAGTTGCCGAGCACCTCAGCGACGCTGCCTTCGACGCCGTCGTAGGGGAGAATGCCTGAAAAGAGCGCTTTCTCGTCGGCGGGGAGTGCAAAGCCGAGGAAGAGTCGATCAAAGCCTGCCTTCCAGCTATTGTTGTCAAGTGGCGGCAGATCGAAACGTTTCTTAAAGGCCCCGTCGACTCCCCAACAGATGCGGGTTTCACTCACCCATTGTCGCACCAGGTCGAGATCCTCCAGCGACAGGTCAAAACGATTGCGAATCGTTGGTTCCTCGAGCAATTCAAGGATCTGGCTGGCGGTCAGGCGAGCACCTTTCAGGGCGAGTACTTTCAGAAACGCCTCTGCGACCGGGCTCTCTTTTTGTCGGGAGCGATCCGCAATGGAGAAGGGTATCTTCTGCTTTTCCAGCGTTTCGCCGTCGAACACTGCCGCGATGTAAGGCGCATAGCTTTCAATGTCTGGCGCCATCACCAGGATGTCACGCAGTTCAAGGCTCGGGTCTTGCGCTAATTGCTGGAGGAGCGCGTCACGCAAGACTTCTACCTCACGGACCGGTGAGTGGCACGAGTGGACCTGGATCGACTGGTCAGAGGCTGCAATGAGCTGCTTTTCAGCACCAACCGGATCATTCAGTTGCAGAATCTGCGTTTGTAATGCGCCGAGAACACTCTTGTCGCCGGGGTCCTGGAAAACATCTTTCACGTCAGGGCAGTAATTGTCGATCAGGGTAAGAAACTCCTGACTCAGCGTGCCGAGCGACGACAGCAGCGGGTGGCCACGCTCAAAATGAAGGTCATTAACGTCTTCGTTTATGGTCGATTTGGCTTTTCTGACCAGTTTAACCTGGAGCTTGTCGGACGCGATATCGTGCCAGAACTCCTGGCACGGATTCATCAGGAACATGTGGACATCGATATGTTCGGCGACCGCTGCCAGAACTTCGAGGTGCAGCTTGGGGAGGGTGGAGATGCCGAAGATAAAAAGTTTCTCGGGGATACCGGTTAATGGTCCTTGCCATGCCTGGATCTGCTCGGCGAAGCAGTGAAAAAGTGCTGGACGATGAGACTGACGTTCCGTGTCATCAAACATGCGGCTCCACAGAGAGCCGTGCCACGAATCAAAGTCCCCGTGATCCCATGCTCTGATCACCTCAGGCCGGAAGGTGCAAAGCTGATCGTACATGCCAGCGATTTTCTGACAGAGCTGAAACCGGCGCAGATCATCATCGCTCTTGCTGATGTATTCCCGCAGTGGCGCGAAAACTTCTTCATCAAGGCAACCATGCAATGCTTTCATGGCTCGAAAGGTTAAGGCGTCGGTCTCGAAGAGATTGCTCTGCGGAGCATCGGCCATGACGGCCGTAAATATTTCGTTGAGGATGGAGTTGGGAAAGGGGAAGCGGGCATTGGCGATCAGCCCCATACGTTGAGCAAGCTCAATGCAGAGCCAGCGCTCCATACCGCGACTTTGAACGACAATCGTAACGGGCGACAGCGGATCACGGTTATAAGTGGATAACTCAGCAGTGAGCGCCTCAGCGAGACTCTCGACGTGATTGCTTTGATGAATGAACAGGCCGGGCATGATTCCCCCAGAAAATATTGCAATGGAAAAGTCATCATAACCCAAATAGAAACTTTTGTTACCCCTTGATTTAATCTTCGGTACTTCGTCTCCTGCTTACTTATTTCTAAATAGCGGGGCTGAACTTAATCCATAAAGTTGATTGTTTTTCTTAAAAGTCGTAATCTCAAAAAATGATTTAATACAGGGTCGGATTTAAGGAGAAAGTTTGTGAAATTCGCTGATATTACGGGTTGGGGAAAATGTGCGCCCCCCGCAAAATTGACCAATGAAGATCTCTCAACATTTCTCGATACAGATGATGAATGGATTGTCAGTCGCACCGGGATGAAAGAACGCCGTATTTCGCACGTGCCGGTGAGTGATCTGGCTTATGTCGCCTGTGCACATGCTTTGGCCGCCGCTGGAAAATCTGCAGACGATGTCGATCTGATTATCTTTGGTAGCTGCACCGTTGATCAGGTTGTACCTAATGCCGCTTCCCGGGTACAGCAGCTTTTGGGTGCCGATAATGCCGCCTGTATGGACTTGAATACCGCTTGTACCAGTGGCATGTACGGTTTGAGCGTGGCGACGGCCATGATTCGAACCGGTTCCGTTAAAAACGCTTTGGTTGTCGGAGCCGAGGTAACTTCTGTTCTTATGGACTGGTCGAATCGTGATGTAGCGATCCTGTTTGGCGATGGCGCTGCCGCTTTCTTCCTTGAAACAAGTGACGAAAAAGCAGGTGTTGTGGCTGAATCTCTCGGTTGCTACGGTAAAAACCGCGACATCCTTGACGTCACCGGGTGGGGGGCGAAATATGCCAACCAGGGCTTGACTCTCGGTGAAACCCAATGGAATTTCGATGGCCAGGAGATTTTTAAACGCGCTGTCGTTGGTATGAGCAGAGCCTGTGAAAAAGTCCTGGAGAAAGAGGGTATGGCTAAAGAAGAGATCGACCTGGTTGTTCCGCACCAGGCGAACCTGAGAATCATCGATGCTCTGGCCAAGCGGATGGGGACTGGCGAAGAGAAGGTTTATATCAACATCCAACGCTACGGCAACATGTCGGCAGCTACCGCGCCAATGGCTCTGGTCGAGGCGATTGAAGAAGGGCGGGTTGCTCCTGGCGCGAACCTGTTGATGCCAGCCTTTGGAGGTGGTCTCACCTGGAGTGCACACCTGCTGCGCTGGGGAAGTCGAATTGCGCCGCTCGGGACAAGTGAGGTAGAGTTGCCTCCTTGCGATAAAACCGGATTGCAGTTGATACAGGATATTGTTGCAGCCAAAAAAACAGCGGGGGCTTAAGGCCCATTGCCACTGGCTTATATCTTGTTTAATTGTTCCCTGACGAGAGACATGGTTGGGGACTTTTGAGGAGTACGAAGCGTGCATACAGAGACAAAAATAACCCTGGATTGTCCTTATTGTAAGGAATCAATCTACGAGACGTTGAACTGGTTCAAAAAAAGCTATTTCACCTGTCCAGCCTGTGACAAGGGCTTGGCCGCCAACCAGTTTGCTGCTGTCATTGCCGACCTTGAAGAGGCCATGAATGCGAGTATCGAAGAAATGATTCATGGGCAACCGCACAGCGGTTGTTGTGGTAATAAATCTTCCTGTTGCAAAGGATAAAGGCTTCAAACTTCAAATTTTGAGCTCTTGTTTTTAGAAAGACGGAGATGATGTCGAAACAAATCGTATTTTTGCTCTTTGCTCTCGCAATTATTATTGCCGGTATTTTGGCTTATACGCAGACGAAGCTGATGCTGTAGTCATCTGCGTAAGTTTTTGAATGTTGAATTAAAAGCACCTACCTGCGGAAGGAACCTTTTATGAAAATCGCCATATTGGGACTGGCCCAGACGGGCAAGAAGACCCTCTTTACTTTACTTACCGGCAGGTCTGTGCCCGAAAGTCGCAAAGTTGGCGAGGCCATCGAGGGCAGCGCACCAATCAACGACAGTCGAGTGGGGGCGCTGAGCGATTTTTATCAACCGAAAAAGACTACCTATGCCGAAAATCAGTTTGTCCTCTGTCCTGACATTACCGACAGCAACACTTCGCGGCTCTGGATGGATCCGGCCCGGCGCTGTGATCTCCTCTGTCTGCTGATTCGATCCTTTGATTCCCCTGACACTTTTCATCCTTCTGGCTCGGTAGATCCAGAGCGTGACCGGAAAATGATCGAAACCGAACTGCTTCTGGCCGATATGCAGTTGGTGGAGACGCGCCTGAAACGTCTTGCCAAGGAAATGAAAAACAGTCCCACTCCTGAACAGATCCTGGAGGAAGGCCTCCTGCAACGTTTCAATGCCGCCTTGGAGGAGGAAAAATTTCTCAGCACCGTGTCGCTTGATGCAGACGAGGAGAAGGCGATTAAAAGTCTGGATCTCGTAACCCGTACGCCTCTGCTTTATGCCTATAACGTCTCCGAAGACGATATCGGCAAGGACTTCGGACCTGGTGTGTTCACCATCTCTTGCGAGATCGAGAGCGAGATCTCCGGTATTGATGATGAAGGGGAGCGCCTGGAGTTCATGGAGGCCATGGGTATTACTGAGCCGAGTCTCCATCGCATCAACGCCGCTCTTTATGACGCTTTAGGTCTCATGAGTTTTTACACGTCCGGTGAGGACGAATGCCGGGCCTGGACGATCCGTAAAGGCTCCGTTGCCCCTGTTGCTGGCGGTAAAATTCACAGCGACATCGAACGTGGCTTTATCCGGGTCGAAGTCATGAAATTCGACGACCTCATGGCCGCTGGCTCTGAACAGGGTGTCAAACAGGCTGGCAAGATGCAGCTAAATGGTAAAGATTATGTTATTGAAGATGGTGACATCTGTCACTTCCTCTTTAATGTTTAAAGCTTGGTAGAGGAAAGAGTTTGGCTGGTCTATAAAATGGGGCACACAATTTGTGTGCCTCATTTTATTTTTTCAGTGTCGACAGGAAGAGACATTCCGGGTACGGAATCGCGGATAAATGGTAAAATGGAAAAAGATGGTTTATCTGCGACAACATGAGCCGCCTGGTTCCTCCTTGGCGGTTAACGCTGATGAGTCTGAAACGAACAACTCGTCAATCAAAGGTTATAATAATGTTAACTATAATTACACACCCGGGAAGCGCCCATAAAGATGACTTTTTGTCTGCTTCCGTGTTGCTCGCAACGCTTGGAGATGCAGAGATCTTTCGGCGTGAGCCGACTCAGGCAGATCTGGACGACCCCGACACTTACGTGGTGGATGTCGGTTTGGAGTATACCCCTGAGCGTCACAACTTTGACCACCACCAGGATCGCTCACTTCCCTGTGCTTTCCATCTGATCATGCAGCATCTTGGCCACCATGATGCTGCCGTATTGATGTTTGCCTGGTATCCGCATATGAGCATGATGGATGTCCGTGGCCCATACCGCACAGCCGAGCATCTTGGTGTCGACTCCAGCGTCTTTTTCGCTGCTTCATCCCCAATCGAAGGTTATATCCTTGCAACCTTTGGCCAGATTGAGTCCTTAAACTGCCAGGATCCTCTTTTTAAACTGATGAAGTCGTTGGGAAAGGACATGATATCCTTGATCGACCGCAAGATGAAACGTCTTGAGCGACTCAAAGCAGAGGCAAAGGTGGTTCCGGTCAAACATCTTAAAGTTGTCACCAGTGACATTGCCAACTCTCCCAAACTGGCTATGGAATTGTATCTGCGGTTTCTGGATGACGATCGTATCGTGATGAGTATTACCCCCTCAAACCGTGGCGAAGGATGGGAGCTTCTGCGTTTAGGCGATAACACAATAGTGGACTTTCGAACGATCGCAGAGTGTCCGGAAATTTGTTTCGTTCACGGCAGTGGGTTTTTGGCTAAAACGCACGTTCTGCTGCCAATGCAAGAAGTCGTCAGGCTCGCCAGCCGAGCAATCACAACTTCGGAATAAAGAAACGCGAGAAGCGTGGAACGGACTTCTTCCTTAGACCTTCCATTGCGATTAGAGGTCTTTTCTAATTCCCAAAGAACACCGTCAACAGGAGGTGGAACGATGACAGCTCAGGCATTGAAATCCATTTTTCAGATCAAGGTGACATTGAAAGGAATCAAACCGCCTGTCTGGAGACGTCTGCTCGTTCCGAGCACGTTGAAGCTGTCCGAGTTCCACACAGTTCTGCAGCTGGCTATGGGCTGGGACGACATGCACCTTCATCAATTCACCGTCGGTCGCCAACACTACGGGATTCCCGAAACCGATTGGCCGGATGATATTCTGAATGAGCACAAATATAGGGTCTGCAATTTATTGACAGCAGAAGATGAGACCCTGCTCTACGATTACGATTTTGGTGATGGCTGGGAGCACAAGATCGTTCTTGAAAAGATTCTGCCCTTTGAAGCGGAGATTAAACTTCCCCAGTGCCTGAAGGGCAAGCGTGCGTGCCCACCTGAAGATGTCGGCGGTCCCTTTGGTTACCTGGAGTACCTTGAGGCCATTATTGATCCTTTGCACCCGGAGCATGAAACCCTTCTGGAATGGCGTGGTCGTGGCTTTGACGCGGAACGCTTTGATGTCGTTCAAGTCAATGAAACTCTGCAAGGTCTTTGCAGGGATTGATGTCGCCCTAAGGGTGGCTATGTTGTTCATGCCAGGACCGTATTCGTGCTCAAAAGATCTATGATCTCAGGTCTCTCCTGGCCCGACAACCCGCTGTTTTACAAGAAGAATTCTCGGATGAACTTCGGCAACGCCAAAGAGACGGTCAATAAGCTGATTCGTGAATTGGCCTCCTGACCGTTCTGCGTTGGGGAGAGTAAATTGGTGTGACTCCCCTTTATCATGGAAGGCCTTGACTGCTCACTAAATCCTGATACTAGTTAAGTATAAGTATAAACAACATATTGATAATCCCGATAGAGCCAACCCTCCGTGGGGAGCGATGGAAAGCGACAGGCCTTTGGGATAAAGATGGCTGAGCCGCCGAAGGATATTGAATATTGTGGTGCACTTGGCCTTCTTGGTCTCTGACTTTTGGTTATCTGGAAGGATTCAGTGTTGTTGGTAGTATTAAAAAAATGTTGGTACCTGAAAGAGTGGTGGTGATTCAGAAGGGAGGTTCATCCTATGTTTGTTCCGGTGGTACTTAAGGGCGGTAATGAAGAACTGGTTGGCAAAGAAGAATTACAATATCTGATTGTTACCGAGCAACTTATGTTTTTCAAGCGATCTGATGGCTGGGCTGTTCTTGGTCGCGATAGAATGCGTCATGAGAGTGCCTCATACAAGGGTGAAGAACGTCGACAGCACAAGGTGTTTGCACCAGACTGTTGAGATTCACAACTTGTGTCCCTCTTGTTTCTGTCCTTTTTAATAAAGGCTCAACTGTTCCCGGTTGGGCCTTTGTTTCACTTGTCGCTCAGTTTTACAGAAAAATACGACGTCTCACTCTTTTAATTGATGCCTTCAGAGCTGTCTCCTTGCCCCAAGAGAGTAAACAACCCAAAGCAACGTTCCTTCGATCAGGATAAGTGGTTTTGAGATGATTGCAAAAAGACTGTCAGAGCAGATGGCAACCAAAAGTTGCCCTCAATTTACCGTTCTACTTTCCAAATTGTTTACAGGTGACCTTAAATAGTTTAAAACCGGTATCTTCGATACTTAGAGGTATTGACTCACCACATTCAACCCTCTCAATAAAGGCCGTATTTATGACAGAACTCGATCAAGCCCTCGAAGCCTTGCGCGCCGACCCCGATGATCATAAAGCACAATCTGGTTTTTACGATCTGTTCCTCAACTCAAGCTTCTTCATTCCTACCGTCGATGAGATGATAGAAACTGAAGACAAAAAGGGTAAAGAGAAGGTCGAAGTGCCGTTGATTATTGTCGATAATGGCATTGATTACCTGGTTTTTTTTGATCAGCAGCAGCGTTTGAACGACTGGGCCGAGAAAGAGGCTCCTTCTCTGCAATTACCAGGGCATGTGCTTGCCGAAATGACCACTGCGGAACTTCACTGGGCGATGAATATAGGCACTGATTATAATAAGCAATTTGCACCGGACGAGATCGCCTGGCTCAAGGATGTCGTTGAACGTTGTAAGGCGCAGGCTGATCATTAAGTCCTTTTGAGTCACACCTCCGGACCCGCCAGACAGTTCTATTAAACACAAACGCCCCACGGAAATCCGTGGGGCGTTTGTGTTACTCAATACAAAAACTTATTTAGATCTTGCGCACATTAGAAGACTGAGGGCCTTTTTGACCTTCAGTAACATCAAAAGCAACACGGTCACCTTCGGCGAGAGATTTGAAGCCATCACCTTGAACCTCGGAAAAATGGACAAACACATCTGGCCCATTGTCCTGCTCGATAAAACCAAAACCTTTTGCATCATTAAACCATTTCACTGTACCTTCTGCCATTTTCTCCTCCAAATTGCCCTGTGGGACTTTTGTTGTGCAGCTCCCGATCGCCCAAAAAAGAAAAAACGCATAGCCCTGGTGGGCCCGGTTACTCTAATCAGTACTGACACGATGTCAAACTGATAGCGGCGGAATATGCACGAAAAACATATAAATATAGAATAACAGTGTTTTTTTAAAAATCAAAAGAAAATCTAATTAATGCTTTTCAAAGAGACTCGCAAATACGGAAACTTATTCATCAACGGGTATTGGTGACACCGCATTAAGCTCCCAGATGTCTCTATTGTACTCGGAAATTGTGCGATCCGATGAGAAACGACCGCTGGCCGCGGTGTTGAGAATGCTCATGCGGGTCCAGTGCTCCTCGTTTTGGTAGGTTTCAGCGACGCGCTGCTGGGTGTCAATGTAGCTGCGGAAGTCAGCCGCCGTCATCCACGGGTCATCGGGAGAGGTGATGGCGTGCAGAATCGGGTCAAAGATGCCTGGTTCAAACTGGTTGAAATGTCCACTCTGCAAAAGTTGCATCACCCTGTGCAGCTCTTCGTCGGCGGCGATGATTGCCGCCGGGTCATAATGGCTGCGCATTACGTCAACTTCTGCGGCGGAGAGACCAAAGAGGAAGAAATTCTCCTCACCAGCTTCTTCGCGGATCTCGATATTGGCTCCGTCCAGAGTGCCAATCGTCAAGGCACCATTCATCATGAACTTCATGTTACCGGTTCCGGAAGCCTCTTTGCCTGCAGTAGAGATTTGTTCCGAAAGGTCGCTGCCAGGGGCAATGACCTCCATGGTTGTAACCCGGTAGTTGGGCAGGAAGGCAAGACGCAAGCGGCCTGCAGTGATTGGATCTGTATTGACTACGGCGGCAACATTGTTGATCAGTTTGATGATGCGTTTGGCTATAAAATAGCCGGGAGCGGCTTTGCCGCCAAAAAGGACGCAGCGCGGTGTCCAGTCTGCATCATCCCCGCGTTTAAGACGGTCATAGAGATGGATGACGTGCAGGACGTTGAGCAGTTGCCGTTTGTACTCATGGATGCGCTTGACCTGCACATCAAAGATTGCCTCCATGTTGAATTCCACACCGCACTCGACTTCGACCATCTGCGCCAGATGTTGTTTGTTCTTCTGTTTCACTTCACGCCAGCGGTTACGAAAGACCGGATCATCAGCGTGCTCGGCCAGATTGGTTAGCAGTGAGAGATTGGCGACCCAGCCGTCACCGATCGTTTCGGTGATTAGCTTGGAGAGTTGCGGATTGCACATGGCGAGCCAGCGTCGCGGGGTGACGCCATTGGTCTTGTTGTTGAACTTCGTCGGCCATAACGCGAAAAAATCACTGAACAGCCCTTCGGTGAGCAGCTGCGAGTGGAGGGCGGCGACACCATTGACAGAGAAGCTGCCAACGATGGCCAGGTAGGCCATACGCACCTGCGGCACAGCCCCTTCTTCAATGATCGACATGCGACGCTGTTGAGCGGTATCTCCGGGCCAACGTTGCGCGACCACAGCCAGGAACCTGGCGTTGATCTCGTAGATGATGTCGAGTAAGCGTGGCAGTAGCTGGGCAAAAGTTGGTACCGACCAACGCTCGAGCGCCTCAGGGAGCAGGGTGTGGTTCGTATAGGCCATAGTGGAGGAGGTGATCCGCCAGGCTTCATCCCACCTCAGTCCTTGTTCATCCATCAGCAGGCGCATCAACTCGGGAACAGCGCAACTCGGATGAGTGTCATTGAGCTGAAATCGGTTCTTGGCAGCGAAATCGGAAAAGTCGTGACCATGGGTGCCGACCCAGCGGGCGATAATGTCCTGCAGGCTGGCAGAGGCAAGGAAATATTGTTGCCGAAGGCGTAACTCCTTGCCGCTTTCGCTGGCGTCATTTGGATAGAGAACCAGGGTGATCTGTTCAGCTGTGTTTTTGGCTGCGACCGACTCCGGGTATAAACCGGCGTTGAATTCGCCAAGGTTAAACTCGTCAGTTGCGGAAGCTTGCCAGAGACGTAAGGTGTTGACCGTGCCGTTACGGTACCCTGGCACCGGCACATCATAGGGGACTGCCAGCACATCATGGGTTTCCACCCAATGCGGCATCTTCTTGCCCTGATTATTGTACTGCCATTCTATCTGCCCTCCGAAGCGCACCCGCAGGGTAAATTCGGGGCGCTCCAGCTCCCACGGATTGCCCTCACGCAACCAGTTATCTGGTTCCTCAACCTGCTCGCCAGCAACAATGACCTGACGAAACATGCCGTACTCGTAGCGCATGCCGTAGCCGGTTACTGGTAGTTGCAAGGTAGCGCAGCTATCGAGAAAACAGGCGGCAAGCCGACCGAGACCGCCGTTGCCGAGTCCGGCATCCTGTTCAGCATCGGCTAATTCCTCAAGCTCCATCCCCAGACAGCGTACTGCCAGTTCGGTCACCTCATCAAGGCCGAGGTTGAGGGCGGCGTTACTCAGGGCGCGCCCCATCAGGAACTCCAGTGAGAGGTAGTAGGCATGGCCAGCGTCGGCTGCATCGTAAGCGTCGTGGGTGTTTTGCCAACGTTCCATCAGCCGGTCACGAATGCTCAGTACCAAGGCATGATAGGCATAATGGGACGATCTGCAGTGTCGATCTCGACCCAGGGTGCGAGAATAGTAGTGTCGAAAATCCTCCACCAGGCTGTGTACGTCCATGCCGAGGGCCGGTAGGTCGGTCAAGCTCGCATCGATTTTTTTTCGTAATGTTTTGAAGTCCATGGTTCTTCCTGACAAAAAGATGATTTTCGCCGCAGCAAGACGTGCCGCAACAGTATCTGTTAAATTTACCTTAAAGGGTGATGTCTGTCTTGATGAAACTTTCGTGATGGTGTTTTAGGCTAGTAACAACAATGAATCAAGAAAAACCTCACTTTAACATATCCCAATCACACCAAGGGCAGGGCGTCAAGATCATCAGTAAGATGAAGACTGTTAGTAATACGTTATACTGAGTTGACGGTGAGACTCTTTTTTGAGGTGGTGCTATGACCCCTAAATCATTTTCAGTCCGTATCTTCTGCCAGGACGGTCATGCTGACGGCGTTAAAATCATTGCTAAATCAAAGTGGCCCGGTCGTGGTCTGGTGATACCCAGGTCATCTCTTGCCGAAGAAGCCAATCGCGTGGAACTCAATGTCCCAGCTGTGTATATCCTGGTTGGCCCGTCTGCAGAAGGCGACCTGACGACCATCTATGTCGGTGCCGGCGACCCGGTCTGTCGTGATCTGCAACAGCATGACTCTCAAAAGGACTTCTGGAACTGGGTCGTCGTCTTTGCCTCTAAGGATGATAGTCTTAATCAATCGCATATTCAGTACTTTCAAACGCGCCTGATACGACTTGCTCAAGAGGCCAAAAGAGCCACTCTCGTCAGCCTTGATGTCCCTGAGCTTCCTGAACTCTCTGCCGCTGAATTGGCCGATACCGAGTCGTTTCTTGACCACATACTCACAATCTGCCCACTGCTTGGTTTGTATGCTTTTGAAAAAACCGTAATAGACTAAGAGGTTCTCTGTGCCCATAAAAATCGGCATAATAAGTGATGTCCATGCAACGCCAACGCCGGTGCAGGATGCATTGACGATCTTTCGACGTGAAGGGGTCGACACAATCCTCTGTGCGGGAGACATTGCCGGGTACGGGGGGAAGCTTGGGCAGACCGTTGCTTTGCTGAACGAGAGCGACTGTCGGGCCGTTTTGGGCAATCATGATTTGTGGTGGTTGGAACGGTGTGAAGACCTGGCAGAAGGTCTTGTTGAAACCTGTCTAAATTCTCTGCCTGCGGTGATTGAGTTTTCCGCTGAAAAGAAAAAAATCTACATGGTTCACGGCAGTCCACCAAGATCCTTCATGGAAGGGATTAAGCTGTTGGATGAGAAT
>JAGXHM010000026.1 GCA_024636155.1 Deltaproteobacteria bacterium | reverse complement strand
TTCTGATTTGGAAACCAGCAATTTTTCGCAAGGTCAAGGAAATCAAGTATTTGAGCGGAGGCGTAGCACTTTACGCCGCACAATCAAATGCGCAGATTGACGCCGAGATTGCGGAAAAGGGCGGTTTCCGGACAGAAACTAAATCGAGTGTCAGGAGGCGAGCAAATGAGAGAAACGGAATGGACCATGACAGGTGTAATCTTGGCATCATTGGTTCGGATCTTTAACTCGTCCGACATTGAGAGAGCGGTCGCCTTTTTAGAACTGCTTTCTCTCTTTCCGGTCAGGGTATCCCCGGCAAAGCCGGGTGATTGCCTTCTGTAGTAACACTTTCCTTTAAATGACTCACTACACCGCCTGGGAATCATTAGACCACTACATATTTGGTGTCAAGACAGAACGTTGACCAATAGTCAATATATTGATCCTGCGCATCAGTATTAGCCTGTACACTTTGACTGTGACCCTCAGCAGCCTTCACTCCAGCCATGCGAATACCTATTTGAGGGCGGCGGAGAATTTTAAATCGCTGAGGATATGGTACAATTTTCATGAGTACCGGATATCTGCCTGTCGATTCCGATTCGATGAAAGCACCAGCACAAAAAGGAGGATGTATGCCCACAGGAGATCTTTTCCCGTCAGTCGAGCGCAGGCTTAAGGCGTATCATGAACTGAGCCATAAGGTCAGCGGGTTGGGGGAATCGGTCCCCTTGAAACCGACTATTACCATTTCCCGAGAATTCGGTTGTGAGGCTTTTCCGGTCTCGGAAGAGCTGATCGGACTGGCGGAGAAGAAAACCGGCGAGCCCTGGCTGTTGGTTGACAAGTCCCTGTTGGATGCCGTCGCCAGGGAACACCATGTCCCGGAAGAGATCATGCTCTCTCTGGGTGGTAAGCCGCGCTGGTTCGATGACATGATGGCGACCTTTTCGGCGAACTGGAAAAGCGACGCCGATTACTACCGGCTCCTCTGCAGACGGGTCGTCATGATCGCCTCCGCTGGCAACGCCGTCATCGTTGGGCTGGGTTCTCCACTTATCACGAAAAATTTGAAGAACTGCTTCCGTTACCGGCTGATTGCGGAACAGGATTTTAAGGTAAATTCCATCGCCCGACGCATGCAGGTTTCCAAACAAGAGGCGGAACTCGTCGTTGTGGATCAGCAGAAAGAGCGGGACCGGGTCCTCCGCAAGCTTCTGGACTCCGACCTGCGCGACCCGCTACTTTACCACGCGACCTTCAACAACGGCCGGATCAAGAGCCGGCAGATCGCCAAGCTTATCTTTGACCACGCTTTGAACGGAAATGATTGAAGATTATTGGTGGTCTTTTGTAAACCCTGTGCAAAAAAGATGGCCACCAAGGAGCAAACCTTGGTGGCCATAACTTTACGAATTAAAGATCGTCCGCTTGCTGGCGTTACAGTCGTCGCAGCCTATCTGACTATCAATATATTCATCCCGCGATAATCCTCTTTTTTATTCCCAGATTTTGCTATCACAAATTCAAGAATTGCTTTTGAAATCAGCAGCTACTCCACGGTAACGCTTTTGGCGAGGTTACGCGGCTGATCGACATCAGTACCCTTGAGAACAGCAATATGATAGGCCAGTAACTGGAGTGGTATCGCAGTAAGGACCGGCATCAGGTCATCGACGGTTTTTGGCACCACCAGAACGGTTTCCGCTTTGTCGGCAAGCCCGGTCGCAGCTTGATCGGTAATGGCGACCACACGTCCACCACGAGCTTGAACCTCTTCTATGTTGGCGGCCACTTTATCAAAAGTTTCATTGTGCGGCGCAATCACCACCACTGGCAGTTGTTCATCAATCAAGGCGATCGGGCCATGCTTCATTTCACCGGCGGGGTAGCCCTCGGCATGGATGTAGGAGATTTCCTTAAGCTTGAGCGCTCCTTCGAGAGCAATCGGATACTGGTTGCCGCGGCCGAGATAAAGAAAGTCCTGAGCATGCATCAAACCCTGTGCTGCTTGCTCAATCGCCGCATCTAACTCCAGGCACTCCTCGACTTTACGTGGCAAGTTGACCAGCTCATCCAACATCTGCCGACAGATAACTTTGTCAAGAATCCCTCGCACTCGGCCGAGGTGGAGTGTGAACAGATAAAGAGCTATCAGTTGGGTCGTGAACGCTTTGGTCGATGCTACGCCGATCTCAGGGCCGGCATGAGTGTAGATAACACCGTCACTCTCCCGGGCAATGGAGGATTCGACCACGTTACAGATCGCCAGGACCTTCCCCCCTTTATTGTGGGCTTCACGCAGAGCAGCAAGAGTATCGGCAGTTTCACCGCTCTGGCTGATCAGCAGCGTCAAGGTCCGGTCATTAACCAATGGATCGCGGTAACGGAATTCGCTGGCAATGTCGACTTCAACCGGGATCCGGGCATGCTTTTCGATCAGGAATTTACCGACCAGGGCCGCATGCCAGGAAGTACCGCAGGCAACGATATAGATCCGTTCCAGCCCATTCAGAACCGCGTCTTCGAGGCTGAGATCCTCGAGGAACACCTCGCCATGATCTTCACGAATCCGGCCTGCGATGGTGTCGGCAATAGCCCGCGGCTGTTCATAGATCTCCTTGAGCATAAAGTGCCGATAGCCGTTTTTCTCAGCCATGACCGGGCTCCAGGTAATGGTTTTTATCGTCTTTTCGACCGGAGTTCCATTGAGCGTGCTAATCGCCATTGCTTGCGCTGTGAAGACGACCAATTCGCCATCTTCGAGAAAAATCATTTCTCGGGTATGGGAGAGCATGGCAGGGATATCGGAAGCGACAAAAAACTCCCCCTTACCTTGGCCGACGACCAGAGGTGAACCTTGCTTGGCGGCAATCAACTTGTCCGGTTCTTGTTCAGAGAGAATCGCCACAGCATAAGCACCACGCACATCGCTGAGAGCTCTACGCACTGCGGACTCAAAGTCACCGCACTCCTGATAGTGCTGCTCGACCAGGTGGGCAATGATCTCCGTGTCGGTATCTGAATGGAAGTTATGGCCCTGTTCACGCAGACGGGTTTTGAGATTAAGGTAATTTTCAATGATGCCGTTATGCACCACAACGAAACCACCGGCGTAGTGAGGATGGGCATTGATTTCTGATGGGCGGCCGTGGGTTGCCCAACGGGTATGACCAATACCGGGTTGACCGGTTAAGGGCTGGTCAAGCAGTTTCTTCTCCAGATTAAGCAGTTTGCCTTCAGCGCGACAGATATTGATTTTGCCCTGATCGATAGTCGCAATTCCGGCCGAATCGTAACCACGGTATTCAAGCTTTCGCAGACCGCCCAGAACAATTGGTGTTGCTTCCTGAGGACCGATATAACCGACGATGCCACACATAAGAACCTCGACAAGTAAAAGGTAAAAGGTAAAAAATCTTTTTAATCATTAAAAGACTAACGCAAAGGCACAGAGAGAAGCCAGGCAAGACACAAAGGGTGCCTTATTATTCTTTACAAATGGCATCCTTGGTGACTTTCTTTCTCCTTTGCGCCTTTGCGTTAAAGTTCTTGATCTTCTTGAATGCTACTTTGGCTTTTTCCCCAAATGTTTCTGCCGATTACGTTCAGCCCAGCCAGCAACATTCTTCTGTTCAGACCGAGCAATCGCCAGAGCATCAGCCGGCACATCTTTGGTAATCGTCGAACCGGCACCGATCAGGCTCCCACGACCGATTGTGACCGGCGCAACAAATTGAGTGTCGCTGCCAACAAAGACATCGTCCTCGATGGTTGTCTGATACTTATTGACGCCATCGTAGTTGCAAGTGATCGTGCCACAGCCGATATTGACGTTTTTGCCGAGGGTCGCGTCACCGATATAGGTCAGGTGACTCGCTTGCGACTTCTCGCCAAACACGGCCTTTTTGGTTTCCACAAAATTGCCGATCTTGTTATGACCGGTCAGAACGGTTCCCGGGCGCAAGTGCGCCATCGGCCCCACGGCACAGGCATCACCAACAAAAGATTCACTCAATACGGAACCTGGCTTCAAGTGCACCTGATCACCGATGGTGCAGTCGGTGACAACGACCCCCGGTTCAATTTCGCAGCCGCGACCGATGATTGTCTTGCCTCGCAAGTGGACCGCTGGGTGAATCAGGGTATCAGGGCCGATTGCAACATCCGGATCAATATAGGTCGACATTGGGTCGATCAAGGTCACACCGGCACGTTGATGAATTTCATTGATTCTTTGCCGCATAATTCCGTCAGCCTGAGACAGTTGTACCCGGTCATTAATGCCCATCGCGTCCTCCGCCTTTTCAACCAATAAAGCTTCAACCCGCTCTCCGGCCTTACGAGCAGCAGCCACGATATCGGTGAGATAATACTCACCCTGGGCGTTTTTATTATCAAGCTGTTGTAAAAAGTCGAACGCTTCCGGCACCCGAAAAACATAAATACCGGTATTGATCTCGCTCACCTCACGTTCCGCGCTGGATGCATCTTTTTCTTCAACAATCCGTTCTACCCCGTTCGAGCCACGAATAATCCGGCCATAGCCGGAGGGGTCAGCCATCTGTGCCGTTAGAATAGAGACGGAAGCCGAGTTTTGGCGATGATGATCCAATAGCTCCCGCAGGGTGGTCTCGCGAAGCAAAGGGACATCGCCACAGAGAGCAGAAGATCTCCCGTAAAGCCTTTAAGGGAAGTTTCGGCGCATTGCAGAGCATGACCGGTGCCCAGCTGTTCTGCCTGTATGGCAAAGGTCAAATTTTCGTCTGCCAGAGCACTACGAACCAGCTCGGCACCGTGGCCGATGACTGGAACAATCGGTGCGGCATCAAGAGCTCTGGCGGTCTGCACCACATGGCTCAACATCGACTTTCCGGCCACCGGATGCAGCACCTTGGGCAAAGCTGATTTCATTCTGGTTCCCTGGCCTGCCGCCAGGATCACCGCTGCTAATTTTTTTGGCATTATCTTCCCTCCTTACTTGAAACACATCATTATTTCTAAATGACTCATAAAGGTCAAGCTGAGACACGACTCAAACTACAGCAATTGTTTGAGGGGAGTTAGTTTTATTGCCAATTCAGCTTTCCCTTTGCCATCCAATCGATGCTCCAGTATATTAAGACGTATTTCTTTAATGGGGGGTGAGCTGCAAAATGGGTAGTCGCGAACAAGTCACAGAGCTACTGAATCAGCTCGATAAAGATCTCAAAGAGCTTGAAATCGCTCACGAGAAATACTTTCTTGGTACAGAAAAACGCTTGCCCGAGCAACAGCGGCAAAAGCTGACCCTGCGTATGCGCAAGATGATCACTCTCTACATCCCGCAGACTGACCTGCGTTACCGCTTGAACTCTATTTCCAGCCGCTACAACAGCTACTGCGGCTATTGGGATCGCATCCAACGCCTGATCGATGACGGAAAATACGAACGACACACATCGCGCATCCGACGCTTTGCGCTGACCAGGCCATCGGCACAGGATACCGCTGAGCCCAACCCTTCTGCAGATCCGGTAGACAACCTTTACAAGCAACTCGTTGACGCACACCAGGTTTGCAAACTTCGCGCGCCCAATAGAGATCAGGTTGTCAGCTTCATCGCTAAGCAGGGAGAAACTATCAAGCAGCGCTTTGGTGATAAACCGTTCGACTTTGTCGTCGTTACTGAAGACGGCAAACCAAAGGTCAAGGTGCGCGCCAAACGTTGATGGCTAGCCATCATCTTCTGACATTTTTCCCAACAAGTGAGTCGAGCAATGACCAATCAGCGTAGCAAAACAGCAATGGTCCTGGCTGGCGGCGGCATCATGGGCGCTGCGTACGAGATCGGCTGCCTTGCCGCTTTCGATCGCCTCTTCTGTCCGGGATTTTCCACCCGCCGTTTCAACACCTACATCGGTATCAGCGCTGGTTCGGTAATCGCTGCCCTGATCGCCAACCGCGTTGATGCCGGGGGACTGTTCAAGACCATTATGCGTAATGAGCGGACCGTTTTCAACTGGCGCCGTCGCGACGTTTACCGTTTTGACTGGTGGGCAATCCTCCGCTCCCTGAGTAGCCTGCCTCGCAATCTGCTAAAGATACGTCAGCACTACCGTAAAAACGGCTGGGAATTCCACCTGAGCGATGTACCACATCTGCTCCATGAGCAGTTTCCAGCCGGACTCTTCTCCCTGGATCCTCTTCAGAGCTACCTTTGCAACTCATTTCACAACGAAGGTCTTTGTGACGACTTCAGCCGTCTTGACTGTGAGCTTTTTATCCCGGCCTACGATCTTGATTCCGGCAAAAGGGTCATTTTCGGTACCGCAGAACACCAGGACTTGCACATCTGTCAGGCGATTACCGCTTCCAGCGCCATCCCTTTCTTCTTCCAGCCCCACCGGATCGGCCAGAGCACCTACATTGACGGTTCCACCGGGCAGGTCACGCATATTGATATCGCGATTGAGAACGGTGCCCGTCTGATCGTACTGATCAATCCCCGCGTCCCGTTCCATAACGACCAGGATCAAACCTGTCTCCCTTCACTCTCTTATGGCAAATGTTCGCAGATTAACGAGCTGGGAATCCTCTTCTCCTGGGAACAGGCGAAGCGAATCGAGTGCCGTGAGAAGCTGGTCCTGGCTCTCGATTACTATCGGCAAACCAATCCTGAAGTTGACATCCTGCTCTTTGAACCGAGCGACGATGAGGCTCTGCTTTTTCTGCAAGGGGCCATGTCGACAACAGCGCGCAATCAGGTCATGAATTACGGCTACCTGTCGACTCTTGCGGAGATGAGAAACAACTACCAGGAACTGTCAAAAATATTTGCCCGGCATGGCATCCAGACCACAGACAAGAATCTTGAAAAAGCGCCGCCGGAATAGCGCGTTTAAACGAACGAAATATCTTCGTTCATCTAGCAACCTTTACTTTTTCGATTAGTTGACGAAGCGGAAACAAATCGGTAAAGTTAATTATCACGTGTGCCTATGAAAAGTGTCTTCTGTACTATCCATGTCCGCCGCTCCCCTCAGGCTATTTCTCTCGCTGCTGGCTGCCTGGCAGCAGCCCTTCCGCCTGAGTTTCGCAAATCCAGCGTCCTGATCGACTCTTTTCTGAAGCAAACCGACCAGGAGATTCTCTCCTCAATTCTGGCGTCTGATCCGGACATTGTCCTCTTTCCGGTTTACGTCTGGAATCGTCAACGCATCATCCATCTCGCCAGCCAGCTCCACCTGGAGAAACCACAGCTTTACCTGATCGCTGGTGGTCCGGAGGCAACGGGAGACCCCTCCGGCCTGGCATCCGCAGCCCCCTGGACGGCTTTAGTCCATGGTGAGGGAGAAGCTGCTCTTGCCGGGCTGATCACTGCCTTGGCGGAGGGGCTTCCTGACCAGCCTTTACCGGGAGTCACTCTTATGCTGGAAGGTGGCCCGTTATCAGGCATGGAGCACTGTCCATTCGAACTTAACGACGAACCCTCACCATGGCTCACTGGCATTCTCAAAGCTGAGCCAGCAGGTGGCGTTCTTTGGGAAGTCGCTCGCGGTTGTGCTTTTTCTTGCGATTACTGCTTCGATGCTCGTGGCCATGCCGGGGTTCGCTGCATCGACCAGCAACGTCTGGAAGATGAACTGGAGCTCTTTACCAGGGCAGGGATCAGCCAGGTATGGATTCTTGATTCAACCTTTAACTATCCTCCGGAACGTGGCATTGCCCTGTTGGAGATGCTCCTTAACAAGGCGCCCCATCTTCATTATCACCTCGAAGCCAAGGCCGACTTTATTGATCGTCATACTGCCAGTCTGTTGGGGCAGCTAAACTGTTCTTTACAATTGGGCTTGCAGTCCATTCATGAACGAGTACTCAAAGCCATTCACCGGCCGCTTGATTTGGAGATTCTCGCCGAGAAAGTTCATCTCCTCGAAGCGGAAGGGGTCGTTTATGGATTTGACCTGATTTACGGTCTACCAGAGGACAACTATGCCGGCTTCAAAGACAGCCTGGACACAGCACTAAGTTTCTCGCCGAACCATGTCCACATCTTCCCGCTAGCGGTACTTCATGGCACAAGGTTAGCCCAACAACGAGATCGTTACGGAATTAATGCTCAACCGGACCCTCCCTATGAGTTGATTTCCTCAAACAACTGGTCCGTCGAAGAAATGGATCTCAGCCGACGACTGGCCGCCGCTGTCGATCTCTTTTACAACACCGGTCGCGCGGTCGCTTTCTTCCCCGCCATTCTGGAATCATTGCAGACCAAACCAAGTGACCTCTTTGAAGACTTTTTCAACTGGGCCCTGCAGCAACAGGGTGTCGATTGTGAAAAACTTCTCACTGCTTCCAACTGGAAAGCAGATGACGTCTATCGCATGTTGCAAGGCTACATCTGCCATCAACTAAAGAGTCGTGGGCAAGGCCACCTGACCAGCGTTTTCCTCGACCTGCTCTGCTACCACTTTCACTACGCGGAGACACTGCTTGGCGAAGATCTCCTGCTCCCTTCGGATGAAGAACTGTTGCAAACGAGCTTATGGGAGACACCCTTGCAACGTTCAAGCAGGTGCCGCCTGGTGCCTTTTGCTTATGAAATTCTTGATTTACTGGAGATGGAAGAGATGCAACTGGAAGAGATTGCCTGTCTCTTCCGACCGGTTGGCTCAGTCGCACTCTTCATGCGACGAGACAATGAAGTCTTCTGTGAATCGTTAGGTGAAGATATGCTCCGTTTGCTCAAGCATAGCAATGGCGAGCTCAGCCCTAAAAACATTTTCGCCGGCAGCCTGTCACAGGCAACCGGCGAGGAGTTGGTCCAGTTCGCAACCAGCGAAGGGCTGCTGCACCTCTAGCAACATCTTCTTGAGCTAAAGCCTGTTTCTAAGTAGCTGTTCAGTACCCTGGACTTTGCACTGACATCCGAGAAGACCGCCCTCCCCCAGCCCCTCCCATGAAGGGAGGGGGGGGTAATGTTTTGCTCCCTCTCCCCTCTGTGGGAGAGGGCCGGGGTGAGGGGGCTTTGCCCGAAACCAGAAAGGGCCCTGTTCAAACAGGGCCCTTTGTGTATTAACGGTTCTAGTGTCCATCTGGAAACTCCAGACGGGTGCCTTGTAAGTTTCTGCTTTGGAAGTTCAGGCAACCGCCTTCATCCGCTCAACATATCGTGGTCGTTCCACGAGAAAAGACTTGATTTCACGGATTTCGGGGACACGTCCGGCAATCCGAACGACATCGTCAATCAGCAGGGCCGGAGCAACGTAAACCCGATTATCAACCATCTTGCGCTGATCACAAAAGAGATGAACCTCTGCGCGCACCTCCAGTTCATTCAGAGCTTGTCGAACATTGGCAAGAACTCTCTCACCGCGCTGCCCACTTTCCGGTTTACAAATAATATCTATACGCATGACGAACTCCTTTCCGCTAACCATGACTATTTTCGTCAATTATACAATTCTAAACAAAAAAGGCAAGCTTTTTTGCTCGCATGAAAGGTTCAACCAGAAGGAAAAGGAAGATCAGCGCGGGGGAGGACTGGTGCCATAAATAATACGTAGAGCATGCCTGACTCGTGCCACCAGACGAATCGGGTTAATCGGCTTGGCAATAAAGTCGAAATAACCCATTTCAAGCAACTTCGCCTCTTCCTCTGCAGTGGATTTTGAAGAGAGAGCAATTACAGGGATATGCTTGATGCTCAGATTCCCCTGAATTGCACGAAACATCTCGTAACCATCCATCCGCGGCATAACAGTATCGGCAACGATCAAGTGGGGCTTCTCCTGTAAAGCAACCTTAAGGCCATCTGCACCATTAGCCGCTTCAAGTAAATCGTAGCCCTCTTTTCTTAACGCGGCCATTGCTGCAGAGCGAACCAGGTCCTGGTCATCAACGACCAGCACGGTCCACCAGCTGTCCGGAGCATGACTCTGTTCAACAATTTTAAGATAGTGACGGTTAACCGCAGCCTGGATTTCCGTAGGAGTGGTGACGCAAGGAATAATCCGCAAACCTCTTTTGAAGGAGACATTTTCGATGGTTTCTATGTCGAGGGGGTTAACCATGGCCAGGAAGAGAGAAGAGCCTTCAATCTTCAATGGGAACAACAACTTTTTCATTGCTGTGTCGCTATCAAAAAGTGCGAGCAGTTCTTTGCTGAACGTTGCCCGGGCGATATTGGCGACGGTTTTGAAGTCAAACTGACGAGCCAGAGCCGCAGCGATGTCGCGCTCGGTGACCACACCCATCTCCTCAAGAACCTGACCTAAACGTCGACCAGTCCCTCTCTGCTTTTCCAGAGCGCGTTCCAGTTGACTCTCTTCTACAACCTTGGCCTCGACCAGTATTTCACCGAAACGCTTGCGTTTAGCCATACAACCTCTCGTACTGAAGTTTTACCCCTCCATCTTGAAACAGTTCATATTAGCAACTTTCTATTGAAATTCCAATCATTTAAGAAGACAGGCTTTCTCGAGAAGAGCACAGATAACTATTCCTGATGCACTCGCGAAAGAAGCTGGAAGCGCCACAAGACCACCAAGACACAAAGCCAACCCATTGGCTTTGTGTCTTTTATTCTTGGGATCTTTGTATCTTGGTGGCTCATGCCCTGTTGCTGCGAAAACATAATTACTCGGTAATCACTCCGACCGAAGTCTCTGTTGCAAAGTTGACCGTCAAGCCACCGTTGTCCACATCAACCTTGATACTGCTGCCATCAACAACTTCCGAAGCAATCATGGCGCGACCTATCCTAGTTTCCAGATGATGCTGCAGATAACGCTTGAGTGGCCTTGCCCCATAAACAGGATCGTAGGCAGCTTTCGCAACAAAACTGCGCGCAGCCGGGGTCAACACGAGAGCAACACCAAGAGCCGTCATACGTTTCTGTAACTCTGTCACCTGCAGATCTACAATCTGCTCTGTCTCCAACAGCGTCAGCGGCTTAAAGAGGACAATATCATCAACCCGGTTGAGGAATTCCGGTCGAAAACCACTACGCAGCTCGCGCAACACCTTTTCGCGCGTCCCTTCCTTGATCAGACCATCTTCGTTTACCCCTTCAAAAAGATACTGCGACCCGATATTAGAGGTCATAATCACCACGGTATTTTTAAAATCAACCGTGCGACCGTGGCTGTCGGTGATACGCCCGTCATCGAGAACCTGTAACAACACATTAAAGACATCCGGATGCGCCTTTTCAATCTCATCAAACAACACCACGCTGTATGGATGCCGTCGAACGGCCTCAGAGAGCTGACCGCCTTCCTCAAAGCCAACATAACCTGGAGGTGCACCGATCAGACGACTGACCGCATGCTTTTCCATATACTCCGACATATCGATCCGCACCAGGTTCTCTTCACTATCGAAAAGGGCCTTGGAGAGGGTTCGTGCCAGTTCTGTCTTGCCGACCCCGGTCGGACCAAGAAAGATGAAAGAGCCGATCGGCCGGCGCGGATCCTTGATCCCGGCTCGTGCGCGGATGACAGCGTCGGCAACCAGTTGCACCGCTTCGTCCTGCCCGATCACGCGTTGATGTAGAATCTGATCGAGTTTCAGCAACTTTTCCTTCTCACCTTCAACCAGACGAGTCACCGGAATACCGGTCCAGAGAGCGACGATACCGGCAATTTCGTCTTCCGTCACCTCCTCACGCAGCAGGCGTGGGCCCTCACCATCGTCGGTGAGCTTTTGTTCTGCTTCATGTAGTTGTAGCTCCAGCTCTGGCAGTCGACCGTGCTTGAGTTCAGCCGCCCGGTTCAGATCGTATTCCCGCTCGGCAATTTCAATCTGCTGACGCGTTTTTTCGATCTCCTCTCTAAACGATTGCAATTTCTTGATCGCCTCTTTTTCACTATCCCACTGCACCTTGTAGGTATCAGCTTGATGACGAAGATCAGCCAATTCCTTGCGCAAAGATTCAAGGCGCGCCTGGCTCGCTTTGTCCTTCTCCTTTTTCAGGGCAGCTTCTTCGATCTCCAGTTGCATCACCCGCCGCGTCACTTCATCAAGATCAGCGGGCAATGAATCAATTTCGGTGCGGATCATAGCGCAAGCTTCGTCGACCAGATCAATTGCCTTATCCGGCAAGAACCGATCAGAGATATAGCGTTGACTCAGAGCTGCAGCAGCCACCAGCGCGTTATCCAGAATGCGTACGCCATGATGAACTTCGAAACGCTCCTTCAACCCGCGTAAGATACTAATGGTATCTTCGACCGTCGGTTGCTCCACCAGAACGGGCTGGAAGCGCCGCTCCAGCGCTGCATCTTTCTCGATGTACTGACGATACTCGTCAAGAGTCGTTGCCCCAACGCAGTGCAGTTCGCCGCGCGCCAGCATCGGTTTCAACATATTGCCAGCATCAATCGCCCCCTCTGCCTTGCCGGTCCCAACAATGGTATGCAGCTCATCAATAAAAAGCAGAATTCGACCATCACTTTCACGGATTTCATTGAGGACCGCCTTGAGTCGTTCCTCGAATTCACCACGGTATTTGGCTCCTGCGAGCAAAGAGCCCATATCAAGAGCAAAAATGGTTTTGTCCTTAAGGCCCTCAGGGACGTCACCTCGTACAATCCGTTGCGCCAGCCCTTCAACAATTGCCGTCTTACCAACGCCAGGCTCACCGATAAGAACCGGATTGTTCTTGGTTTTACGCGAGAGGATACGGATCACCCGCCTGATTTCGCCGTCGCGGCCGATCACCGGGTCGAGCTTCCCCTTACGCACTTCTTTAACCAGATCGAGGCCATATTTTTCCAACGCTTCATAAGTTGCTTCAGGATCGGCACTGGTCACCCTTTGATGGCCACGTACAGCAGTCAACGCCACAAGCAGTCGATCACGGCTCAGGTTGAACTTCTGCAAAATTCTACCGACGACTGTCTTGCTGCCTTCAAGAGTCATCACCAGCAACAAATGTTCAACGCTGACAAAATCATCCTTCAACTGCTTCGCTTCGGCCTCCGCCTTAACTATCAGCTGGTTAAATCGCTGACTAACATAAATTTTCCCTGGCTCAGCACCAGGGCCAGAAACCGAAGGCAAACGTTGCAGTTCCGAACGAATAGCCGAAATCAAAACCTTCGGATCAATATCGAGACGCTGGACAAGCCGGGAGACAAGGCCGCCTTCCTGTTCGAGGAGAGCCTGTAGCAGATGCTCGCCGTCAACTTCAACATGGCCGTAGCGAACCGCCAGGCTCTGGGCCGATTGGATTGCTTCCTGGGTCTTCTGGGTCATGCGGTTCATATCCATGAGAGTTCTCCTGATAAGTGCTTTGAGTGCTCTGCGCAACACATCTTAAGCCTATCTAATTTTTGCAGGATTACACCTGAAAGCACAACGTATTCACTCAAGAGGACCATTTCAAGAATGCCACCGCAAATAATTTACACGTTGAGATTAAACAAGATCCGTTCCAGACGTGCAGAATGTTCGTAACCTGCTATAAATATAGGTGTTCGCGTTTTTTTACTGGAGAGGTTTACGATGAAGACCCGTAACAGAATCCTGGATTATCAATTCACTGAAGTCCTTGACATCAAGACCCGCGAGTTGATCCGGGTCGCCTGTGCTGTAGCCGTCAACTGCCCCGACTGACTCACCAAGCACTTCGCGGTCGCGAAGGATGCCGGAGCCACCGAGGACGAGTTGCGCGAAGCAATGGCCTACGGAATTATTGCCCCAGCGGGTCGAGCCAAAAACTTCGTCAAAAGCATGCAGGCGAAACTCAACATCGACGAATAAATTGCTACAGGAGAGATCCTTATGATGAGCAGACGTGTGAGTCAGAAGATGCTCAACGAACAGATTGTCACAAAACAGCAACTCCGTGAAGCTGCCAGCCGTCAACGTCTGCACGGTGGCCGTTTGGGTCAGAATCTGGTCGCGCTGGGCTATATCAGCGAAGACCAGCTCGGTACTTTTTTTAAACGCACCCCACCAGCTCCCGAGACTGTCGAAGACACCGGCCTTAACCTGCAATTCATTGCTGATCTTGCCTTAAAACAGATCATGTCCATGGGCGAATTCCGTCTGAGTGACCTGTCCAGCAGCATAGGCCTGTCATCCGCCATTCTTGATGAAGCCATCGCTCTGCTGCGCAGAGAAAAAATGGTCGAAGTGCGAGGTGCAAGCCAGTTTGTCAAATCTTCTTTCAATTTTTTAGTCACCGAAACTGGCAAAAAGCATGCTGGCGAGCTGATGGAAATCTGCCGCTATGCCGGGCCAGCCCCGGTCATTCTTGAAGACTACAAGGAAATGGTCGAGAACCAGTCGATTCGCAATATCACTATCAACAATGATGTTGTTGAGGCCGCTTTTTCCCAGATTGTTATCAGCGATCACCTGCTCAGGCGACTGGGCCCGGCAATCAGCTCGGGCGCTCCGATGTTTATCTACGGGCCCCCTGGTAACGGCAAAACCACCATCGCCGAAACAATCGGTCAGGTCCTGCCGGAAACGGTTTTTGTGCCGCATGCGCTCTACGTCGGAGGTCAGATCGTTACAGTTTTTGACCCGGTTAACCACATTCCGGTTACAGACCTGCCAGATGATGATACAGCCATTGACGCTATTGATCAGCGGTGGGTAAGAATCAGGCGCCCCATTGTCATGACCGGTGGCGAACTAACCTTGCGCATGCTCGATCTGGAATTCAACACCATCGCTAAATTTTACGAAGCCCCCCTGCAGATGAAAGCCAATAATGGGCTCTTCATCCTTGACGACTTCGGCCGCCAGAAGATGGACCCACAAAACCTTCTGAACCGCTGGATCATCAATCTGGACCGACAGATCGACTTCATGTCTATGCATACCGGCATGAAATTTGAGATTCCCTTCGACCAACTGGTTATCTTTGCCACCAACCTGGACCCGAAAACTCTGGTCGACGAAGCCTTTCTCCGCCGCATCCGCTACAAGATTAAGATTGAGCACCCTACAGAAGCAGAGTTTCGAGAAATTTTTGAACGTGTCTGCCGGATGAATGCTATCGCTTTTAGACACGATGTTTACGAATATTTAATCGAACACTGGTATCGTCGTCACAACATAGCGTTCAACGCCTGCCATGCCCGCGACCTGATTGATCACGTGATTGACCTTGCCCGTTTTTTCGAGGAGACTCCGGAACTACACCGCGACACCATCGATCATGCCTGTGAAAACTACTTTGTCGACGTGTGAAAAAAGTCACGCGAGTAAAACTAGCCTCCAAGGCATAGAACCAATGCACCCTCCCCCAACCCCTCCCATCGAAGGGAGGGGGGCTAATATTCCCTCTCCCCTTGTGGGAGAGGGGTGCCATAGAACCGCTAAAAATCAGTACTGACAACATATCCGGAAAATAAGTCCAGAAAGTCTTTCCACAATGAGTCGGCATCATTATAATGCCTCTCAATCATGGACAAATTCCTCACAGCAAATTCTCAAGCCAAACTCCGTCAGGAGATTCTGGAATCTGGCGGCAACGAAGTCTTCTGCCTCGGACATACCGATGCTGAGCAAGTTGTCGTTGAGCTGGAAATCCTTGCCCGCGGCAATCGTGAAGCGGTCCCCGCAATTCTCCAGGCCTGTCGACCCGGAGATGTCATTATTCACAACCATCCGAGCGGGCGTCTTAAACCTTCAGCTCCGGATCTTGTGATCGCCGGGAATCTCGGTTCCCTGGGGGTTGGCTTCTACATTGTCAACAACAAGGTCAGTAAAGTTTACCGGGTCGTCGAAGCGTTTAAACCCGCCCAGAACAAAACCGTTGATTACGAACAAGTAACAGCGCTGCTGGGAGCAGAGGGGAAAGTTTGTCAAAATCTGCCTGGCTTTGAAGATCGTCCAGAACAGCTGCGCATGGCCTTTGCGGTCACTGAAGCTCTCAATCGCCACAGCATCGCCCTGGTTGAAGCTGGTACCGGTACCGGCAAAAGTCTCGCCTACCTGGTGCCAGCCATCCTCTGGACGCTTGCCAACCGAGAACGACTGGTCGTCTCTACCAACACAATCAACTTGCAGGAACAGTTGATTCGCAAAGACCTGCCCTTTTTGCAGCGAGCCACGGGGCTGGAGTTTCGAGTCGAGTTGGTGAAAGGCCGTTCGAACTACCTTTGCAAACGCCGCCTGGAAAGCGCTGCAGCGGAACCTGGTCTTTTTGACAACGAGCATGTTAGTGAGTTGAAGGCATTACGCGAGTGGGCAGAACAAACCGATGATGGCTCGCGCGAAGACCTCTCTTTTCTCCCCCACGGCACCCTCTGGGACGAAGTCTGCTGTGAGGCGGATCAATGCAGTCGCAGCCAGTGCCCGTACTTTAACAGCTGCTTCTTTCACCAGGCCCGACGGCGTGCCGCCCGTGCCGACATTCTGGTGGTTAACCACGCCCTGCTCCTGGCAGACCTCTCTTTGCGCCAGCAAACCGACAACTATTCAGCACTGGCAGTGCTACCACCATTTTCCAGACTGGTTATCGATGAAGCACATCATCTTGAAGAAGTTGCAACCCGCTATTTCAGCACTCAGGTAACCCGCTTTGCCTTCGCCCGCACTCTCAACCGACTGCGCCACCCGCGCAAACCGCAACATGGTCTGTTGCCACGCCTTCTGGTCCAGCTCGGTCAATCGCTTGACGATAGTCAGGACGCTCTTTATCGTGATCTTCACGAACGAATTGAAGCACTCATCAGCCAACGTCAGGAGTTGCTCGACCGTTCCGTTGTCGAGCTCGAGCAGACCGGCATGGATTTGGCAAAAGCTCTTGGCACAGACATTCGTGCCGGAGAAGAGATTCGACAGAGGCTGATACCGACCTTCATCGAAAAACCTGCCTGGCACAAAACCGAGGGTATGCTGCGCGGCCTGGCTCGCTCGACCAGTGAATTTGGTAACGAGCTACAAGAGCTTCTGAAAACGTTACGCAAGCTACCGGATGATGCGGCCGAAGCAACACGTTCGCTTTGTACCGATCTGGCAGGCATCAGCCTGCGCCTTCAGGGCACAGCCGATCAGATGCAGGCGTTTGTTGCCAATACTCCGGCATCATGTGCATGGTTCGAAATCACTAAAGGGCGCATCGGTCGCGGCGAAGGGATCATCACCCGCCTCTGCACAGCACCTCTGGTCGTTGCGCCGCTCTTGCGCGAGACGCTGATAGAACGTATGCAGACGGTCATAATGACCAGTGCAACGCTAACCGTAGGCGGCCGCTTTGATTATCTGCGGCAACGGGTCGGGCTTGATGATATGGAAGCAGGTCGTCTCTCCGAATTATTGCTCGCATCGCCTTTCGATTTCGAAAAACAGGCACTGCTGGCAATTCCGACTGACATTCCTGAGCCCGGCCAACCAGGGTATGCTGAGGCCGTCCGTGACTTGACCGAGCAAGCCCTTTTGGTTGCAGACGGGCGCAGCTTTGTCCTTTTCACTGCGTACAGTCTGTTACGCCGCATCCACAGCGAGCTCTCCCCGGGGCTCTCAGCCCGCGGCTACCAGGTTCTACGTCAGGGCGAGGCAACCCGCCACGATCTGCTGCAAAGGTTCAGTCAAGACCCAACCAGCATCCTCTTTGCCACCGATTCTTTCTGGGAGGGGGTTGATGTCCCAGGACGGTCATTAGAGCAGGTCATCATTGCCCGCCTGCCATTCAGGGTCCCCACTGAGCCGGTACTCGAAGCACGCGCCGAAGCAATTACCAAAGCAGGCGGCGACCCGTTCATGGATTACACGGTTCCCCAAGCTGTGATTCGTTTCCGGCAAGGGTTCGGTCGCCTGATTCGACATCGAACCGATCGGGGAGTTGTTCTGATTCTCGACAGCCGGGTCGTCAGGCGTGGCTACGGACGTCTATTTCTACACTCCTTGCCCAATGTGCCGATCTCAACCTTGCCGCAGAGCGAGCTGATCAAGGCGATCAAGGCGTTCTTCAATGATCCGGAAGAAACATGAAGAGGCAGAGAACCACTGGGTTTTACGCAACAATTTATTGACAAAAGAAATCGGCCATGCTAACAGACAACACTCTTTAATAGAGCAACGGAGAAGCTCATGTGCAAAATGACAACGACCATCTCAGCCAGCAAGACAGCCCGAGCGAATAGCGCGGCTGCAGCGGCGGCCGCTTGTCACGAACTTGTCCATTGCCTTGAGAACTGATTCAGATTTTACTTGATCAAGGCCATGGGCAAATGCCCATGGCCTTTTTAATTTGACGGGAAGGAAAACATTATGCGCAACAATATCGTTCATATCGGTGCTGGCGAACTGACTTACGAGATCCGGGCTATCGTGGACATCGCCGAAAAACTGAAAGCTCTCGGCATCGATACCAACATGGAAAACATCGGCGACCCGATTGCAAAGGGCGAAACGATCCCACTGTGGATGAAAAAAATTGTCGCCGATTTGGCCATGAAGGACTGCAGCTACGGCTATTGTGCGACCAAGGGGGTTCTTGAGACGCGTGAATTTATCGCCGAGATGACCAATCGACGCGGCGAAGCGCAGATCACAGCGAACGACATCATCTTCTTCAATGGGCTGGGCGATGCTATCCAGAAAGTTTACGGCCTGCTTCGGCGCGAATCCCGTGTCATCGGACCCTCCCCGACCTATTCTACCCATTCATCCGGTGAAGCCGCCCATGCCGGTCAAAGTCCGCTCTGTTATCGTCTCGATCCCGCCAACAACTGGTATCCTGACCTCGATGATTTACGCCTGTCAATCAAGTACAATCCGACCATCTCGGGCATCCTGATCATCAATCCAGACAATCCCACCGGGGCCGTCTGGCCAGAGCGTATCCTTAAGGAAATGGTGGAGATTGCCAAGGAGTATGATCTCTTTATCATCGCCGATGAAATCTATCAGAACCTGGTATACAACGGCCAGTCGACCAGACCGATCTCCGACCTGATCGGCGATGTCCCGGCGATTTCGATGAAGGGGATCAGCAAGGAGCTGCCCTGGCCTGGATCCCGTTGCGGCTGGATTGAGGTTTACAACGCCGATAAAGATCCGATGTTCAAGCGCTACATCCAGAGCATTGTTGATTCAAAGATGGTCGAAGTCTGCTCGACCACTCTGCCGCAAAAAGCGATTCCGCCTATCCTCAGCCATCCTGAATATCCGGCCTGGCTTGCGGAGCGCATCAATCGTTATGAGAAATTCTCCAATATCGCCTACGATATCCTCAAAAAAGTTCCGGGAGTCAAAGTCAACCGGACCAATGGCGCCTTCTACATGAGCGTTGCGTTCCATGAGGGGCATCTCAACCACAGTCAGACGCTACCGATTGAACTTCCGGAAGTTCGCGAACTGGTCGAAAACTTGATCAACCAACCGGGCGTCTCTCCTGACAAACGCTTTGTCTATTACCTCCTGGCTTCTACCGGAATTTGCGTCGTGCCGTTGTCATCCTTCTTCACACCCGAACAGGGCTTCCGCATCACCTTGCTGGAGCGCGACGAAGCCACCTTTACCCGCATATTCAAAAACATCGCGGCCAATATTACGAAATACCTCGAATCATAATCGTTTATTTTAACGCCCTTTCGCTGCGCTCTCTCAAGGCGCAAAGAGGTTGAACAAAAGCTAACTCTGTAAATCGATTCAACGCGGAGGCGCGGAGGCCCTGAAGGTCAATAAACTCTTTTTAGTGGCTTTTGACTTAACGGTTTCAAACCCTTAAACATAAATTCGGCTCCTCTGCACCTCTGCGCCTCCGCGTTGAATTATAAAGTTAAGAGTATGCTGAATAGTTACTTAATAAGTTCAATCCGTTTGCTATACTGCTGAAGCAAATTGAACATTTTAATTTATAAGGCAGCCTTTTCTCTAGAGCTTCCGGGACCAGCATGATCACTCCGAACAAACTCAAACGTGACGCCCTGATAACATCAAGAGATCAACTGGTCAATTTCCTTGCTGCAGGGGCTCGCCCTGAAAGTGATTGGGGGATCGGCGCAGAGATGGAAAAGCTGGTTGTTGACTCCCGAACGGGTGAGGCGGCCGAGTTTTCCAGAATCGAGGCGTTGTTGGAACTCCTCAAAAAAACCGGCGAGTGGCAAGAGGTGCGCGAAGCCTCAAGGCTCATTGGCCTGCAAGGGCCACATTCGTCTATCACTCTCGAACCTGGTGGACAGCTTGAACTCTCCGGGCAACTCTGTGCGGATCTGTTCTGCAACTGCAGTGATTTTTCACGACATATTGTCAATGCGGTTGCGGCTTGCGACAAACTTGGCCTGATCCTGCTCGGTTTTGGTACCCAGCCCTTCAGTCGCCTGGAGGATATCGCATGGGCACCCAAGGCCCGCTACGACATCATGGGTCCCTACATGCAGAAAACCGGTGACATGGGCCAACGCATGATGAAACAAAGTGCAGGTTTGCAAGTGAACCTGGACTTCAGAGACGAAGCCGACTGCATGCGCAAGCTACGCCTTGGTCAAGCGCTCTCGCCTCTACTCTACGGACTGTTTGCCAATTCACCAATTATAGATGGAGAGCCAAGCGGATTTTTGACCACACGTGGTGAAATCTGGTCGCGCACTGATCCTGACCGCACCGGCATGCTTCCCTTTCTCGACAACCCGGACGCTGGATTTGCCGACTACGTCGAGCATGCGCTCGACGTCCCGATGTACTTTATTATGCGTGCGGGAAATTATATCGACCTGACCCAACGGCCTTTCCGGTTCAGGGAGTACCTCGATTCAGGATTCGGTGGACACCAGGCGACCTTGGCCGACTGGGATCTGCACCTCTCCACACTCTTTACCGAAGTCCGCCTGCGCCCGCAGGTCGAAGTCCGCTGCGCCGACAGCCTGCCGCCACATCTGGTCCTGACCGTTGCAGCGCTGATCAAGGGGCTGATGTATGATGAAGAAGCGTTCCAGGCGGCATGGGAACATTGTCAACTCGATTCCTGCGCCGAAATCGCGCAAGCGTCTCGTCAGGCATGGCGACTCGGACTCAAAGCGCCCTGGAAAGATGGCACATTGCAGGATCTGGCGCGCACTTGCCTTGTTCTCGCTCGCGACGGCCTCGACCGACAACAATCCCGGCGCTGCCAGGAACGCAGTGAAAGTTATTTCCTCGATGGTCTCGATGACCTGATCGAAGGCGGTGTCACCCTCGCCGAGCAACTCTTGCAAAAGTGGCATGGCAGCCGACAGGAGAAACTTAAGGCATTGATTCAACATTGCGGATTTTTCGACGTTGACTCAAATCAACCCGATGGAAGCTGCGCAAACGCACAGTTCAAGCCCATTCACTGACGATCGTTGCTTTATGGACCACCAACCAACAAAGTTCGCCTCCAAGTCACAAAGGCACGAAGAAAAGCTATCAGCCTGTCGGACAATCAGGGCTGATAGACTTTGTCCTCCGAGATCAAGCGCCAAGGCTGGAATGATTACTTTTTAGTAACTATTCAGCTCCTTTACACAACGGCACAACCTGTGGGCTGTAGTCATTTCTTGCGGGAAGTTAAGTGACAACGTTGGACGCAGGCAATGGCTGCAGCCCACAGGCACTCGCTGATGTGCTGAATAGTTGCACTTTTTGTTCTAAACGGTCCTTCTTTGTGTCTTCGAGTCCTGGTGGTTAATACAGCCTTTGCTTACCGCGTATTTACCCTTGTCTTGCCCGCAACGGGTCAGTATAGTGACCTCTTCAATAAAATCGTTTCCCTTTTTCGCTTCAGCCCAGATTGTACGATAGGCTGCTAGGAGCTTTTCAATGGCACAGAAACTTGACATGCAACAGGCCCAGAGGGCCATCGATACGATTCGCCTGCTTTCTGCCGACATGGTTGAACAAGCCCAGTCGGGGCATCCCGGCACCCCCATGGAAGCCGCGCCGATTGCCTACCTGCTGTACAACAAGTACATGCGCTACAACCCCAAGAATCCTGATTGGGCAGGGCGTGATCGATTCATCCTCTCCTGCGGCCACGCATCAGCGCTCCTCTACAGCATGCTGCATCTCTCAGGTTACGACCTCTCATTGGATGATCTGAAAAACTTTCGTCAGATCGACAGCCCGACTGCAGGCCACCCGGAATTTGGTCACGCTCCCGGCATAGAGACAACCACCGGCCCGCTCGGCCAGGGCATTTCGGTTGGTGTCGGCATGGCGATGGGCGCACGTTTTTTGCAACAACGCGTCAGTAATGAACTGTTTGAAAGCACCATCTACGGTCTCTGCTCCGATGGCGACTTAATGGAAGGGGTCGCTTCTGAAGCCGCTTCACTCGCTGGTCATCTACGCTTGAACAATCTGGTTTACCTCTACCTCGACAATAAAATCACCATCGAGGGCGATACCGACCTGACTTTCACCGAAGAGGTTGCGACCCGCTACCTCAGCTATGGCTGGCAGGTTCAGCATGTCGAAGGTGAAAATGTTCAAGATATCGACCGAGCTATTGCTAAAGCCAAGCAATCACCTCGTCCGTCATTGATCATTGCGCGTTCACACATCGGTTTCGGTGCGCCGAACAAGCAAGACACCCACGATGCCCACGGCGCCCCATTGGGTGCCGAAGAGTTGAAACTGACCAAGCAGTTCTTCAATCGCGATCCGGAAAAAACCTTTGTCGTCCCAACTGACGTTGCTGCCCACATGGGCGAGGCCATCAAGCGTGGTGCCGAGCAAGAAGCGGCCTGGCAGCAAGCTTTCGACCAGGAGCTCAAAACCAATCAGGAGCTGGCCACGTGGCAAAAGGCTGCAGCCGGCGAACTTCCTGCGGGATGGGATGATCTGCCAAAGTTTGCTGCCGGCGAGAAGCTGGCGACCCGGCAGGCCAGTGGCAAGGTACTGAACGCCCTGGCGGGCAAGCTCCCGTTCCTGATCGGTGGCTCTGCCGACCTCGGCCCATCCAACAATACCACCCTCAAGGATGAAGATTCCTATACTCCGACCACCGTTGGCCGCAACATCCATTTTGGAGTCCGTGAACACGGCATGGGTGCAATCCTCAACGGCCTGGCGCACACTCCCGGGCTGATCCCCTTCGGTGGAACATTCATGATCTTTGCCGACTACATGCGCCCACCGATGCGCCTGGCAGCGATGATGGGTCTGCAAACCGTTTACGTATTCACGCATGACTCCATCGGCCTCGGCGAAGACGGCCCGACTCACCAGCCAGTCGAGCAGCTGCCGAACCTGAGAGCCGTCCCCAACATGACCGTGATCCGACCCGGCGATGCCAACGAAACGCTGGAAGCATGGAAAGCAACTATTGCTAACCGCCAGGGCCCAACATGCCTGATCCTGACCCGTCAGGGATTGCCGACTCTCGACCGCACTCAATATGGCGCAGCAGAAGGTCTGCATCAAGGCGGCTACATCTTGTCCAAGGAGCAGGGGGATCTGCAGACAATTATTATTGCCAGCGGTTCGGAAGTTACTCTGGCGCTCGACGCTCAGCAGCAACTGCAACAGGAAGGTGTCGGCACTCGTGTTGTCTCCCTCCCCTGCTGGGAGCTTTTCGAAAAACAGACTCAAGACTACCGTGATCAGGTCCTGCCGCCGACATGTGAGAAACGCGTCGCGGTCGAGGCCGCCTCGACTTTCGGCTGGGAGCGCTACGTCGGCTTCAAAGGTAAGATCGTCGGCATGCAAAGTTACGGCGCCAGTGGCCCGATCGATCAATTGATGAAGAAGTTTGGTTTCACAGTAGGAAATGTGGTTGCGCAGGTGAAGTCCTGCCTCTAGCAGCGTGTTGGCAAAAAAGCTTGAAAAATCTCATAAAAACCAAGGGGGTCTGGAATAAATTCCAAACCCCCTTTTAACGTCTACAACTTAATAATATTCAGCATTCTTGGCACTTTGTATTTATTCTGTCAGCTTTACCTGCCACATTATCGCTGGCTTTGTTCCCAGATGACATAAAGTCGTATTGCCAGTTTCCTGCTTCACTACCAACATTCGCCAGTGCTTCTTGATCGTAAACATAAGCCTTGGCCACCGAGTCTGCTTCAGTTCCATGAGAGCTAAATACGAATTCGTCGGTACCGACAATGTCCCTATAGTCACCTTCACCGGCGACAGCAACTCCAGCCAGCCCAACAGACATTAAAACAGCCAGCACACCAACAATAAGAATATTTTTTAACATGATATATCTCCCATAAATAGGTCGGGTTAAGCTCTTTATCAGAAAGAGCTGCAGACAAAATGTCTGCAATGCTACCAAACATTGCCAATTTTAAAACTTATTTTGATTAAATGCATATTGCGTGCCAAGACAAAATTTAATTCATAAGTAGCTGATTTTTCTAACATTAGGTTCACTCACTTGGAGCCATAACGGCCATATCCCTATGTTTTATGTTGAATATTTTACACCACCTGTAGATTATTCCTCTCAAAACTTGTTACAAACGTCACCATATACCACACTCATCTGCTCGGGTATGGTTTTATTGTCACCTGTTTCGATTAAACTTCTTAAGATTAGTTCAAAAGCGTAAGGCATTTTAACGCAAAGACGCAAAGTAAAGCCAAGAGAGGCGCAAAGGGTAAACCTTAAGAACCAAATTATTGTTTGTATTTGCTCTTAAGCTTTGAATTGATTACGGTTCTCTTTGTGCCTTTATCTTCAACCTTTGCGTCTTTGTGTTATTTTTTTGGGTAAACCATTTTTATGAAGTAACGTCTAAGAGGGGAAGACAACGAACCAGGAGAGACTCTTGCCAGCAACTACCGCAGCAACTATTGACACTCTACCGGCGAGTAGATACCCTCGAGGCATGGTCAACGTCGAGGAGCAGGCAATTTTAGAGAGAATCCGCAACGGCGACGAATCCGGCTTCGAACTGCTCGTTAAAGAGCATACCGGCAAGGTCATCGGACTTGCCTGGCGCCTGGTTGGCAACCGTGAAGATGCGGAGGATCTGGCCCAAGAGGCTTTTTTGAGACTGCACCGGTCGTTACCACAATTTCGAGGTGAAAGCCAAATTGGCACCTGGCTTTATCGAACAACGACGCACCTGGCGATTGATTATTTGCGCCGCGAGCGTATCAAACGCAAAATCTTTTTCTTCCGCCAGGACAATGAAGCGCCAGACCCGGTGGCATTTGCGTGTGACTCTGGAAGCAACCCGATCCGTGAGTTTCAGTCACAGGAAGCGATGCGAACGTTGAGGAAAAGTTTAAGCAGACTGTCGTCGCGTCAGCAGGTGATTTTTACTCTACGACATTACGAGGGGCTAGCGTTGAAAGAGATTGCAGAACATCTTGGTCTTAAAACCGGCACAGTCAAGGCGCACCTGCATCGAGCCGTTACCCAGTTGCGACTGGAGCTGGCGGCTTATCGTGAGGAATTGATATGATAAGCAAAAACTGTCTGAGTGAACAAGATCTTACTCTATATTATTACGGTGAACTGTCTGCAAGCGTTGCGCATGCGGATCACCTGGCTGACTGCCTGATTTGTAGAAAGCGTTTGTCTGCACTAAGGCATGACTTGGCCAAATTACCAAACCTCAATTATGAATCTGATGCAGCTGCAGGCACACGTATGGCGGCATCTGTCAGCGAGAAGCTGAACAAACGTCACAGAAACTGGATTCCTGCCCTGTCTGCCTCGGCGATCGCCGTCTTCGCTCTTGTGATTTCCATCTCTGTCTGGTCACCACAGCGTCAACCTGTGCAGAGTGTTCAATCTCCGGCTCCGCTTCATGATGCATTAAGCCTTAATGAAGATATGCCTGATATCGAGTTTCTCGAGGATCTGGAGCTTCTTAAAGAGCTTGAACTGTTGAGCCAGATAGAAGGAGTCTGACATGTTTAAAAAACGTATTTCGATCATGACTTGCAGTTTGCTTGCCCTTGCCTGCCTGGTAACAAACCCGGTTCTTGCTGGCAAAGGCAACAGCTCCTCTTCTGGCAAAGGCAACAGCTCCTCTTCTGGCAAAGGCAACAGCTCCTCTTCTGGCAACGGCAGGGGCCAGTCTTCGGAACATGGCAACCTCGATCAATGGTGGCAGAATCTTCCTCAGAGTGAGCGGCAGATGCTGCACGATCGACAGGAAATCTTGCAGAGTTTACCCACGGAACAGCAAGACCGCTTACATCGACGGTGGGAACATTATCGGGAGATGCCGCCGGAAGAGCGTCAGCAGATGCACAAGAGATTTCGGCATTGGCAGAATATGGACCCAGAGGACCGTGACCGGCTGCGCGGCACCTATCGCAGGTTCAAAGATCTTCCCGAGGATCAGCGTCTTCAACTTAAAGAAGAGCTTTATCGATTGCGCGACCTCGATCCTGTCGAAAGAGAGCAACAGCGCAAAGAAATCTACCAGAAATATTTCCCCAATAAATAGACAGAGGGCCGGCTCAATGCCGACCCTCTCTAATCTCTCTACTGTTGCACGCGGGAGCTAAACCACAAACGGTTTATTCCAATTCGTAAACAACAAGAGACGACCTTGCAGCATCAATCAACCCGGAATGCTGGAACTTGACCGCCATCACAAGCTCGTCCTTGCCATCATTATCCGCGTCTGCCAGGGCAAAATCACCCAGGTAGCCTGCCTGGCTTGCGGTCTGCCAGTTCTCCGTCATGGCGAAGCCGTTCCAGGACAGCGCGACAAGCCGGCTTTTCTTGAACCTGCGGTAGCGTTGCACCATTCTCTGGCCGTCATTCTGCACAGCAACAATTTCATTACCCGGCATCTTGACAAACCGCGGTCGCATGCAGGTCGGAATCTGCGCGTCATCCCTGAGCTTTTCCTGAATCATGAAGCAGTCCTCGGAGCCGCCGAAATAACCATCGGATTCCCAAAGCTGCTTGCCATCGGCGGAGAGGACTTTAAGGTAATCGCCATCGGTCAGGTAGAGGTAATTGAGTTGATTTTTATCATCAGTAAAAGAGATAAAGTTGAACAGGTTGAGTTGGTCGGGCAGCTCGACCGGGTCGCCTTCAATCAGCTCTCCAGCTTTGCGTTGCACGCGAAAAACCTCGCCGGAAAATACTTTAACGGTTTGGTCTGTGCGCTGGCCAACCAGCGTCGGGTCTTTTTCACCAGGCAGCATCACCGCACGCAGCAACCAGCGCACACCATCTTGGGTAATACCATAGTCGCTGCCATCGTATTCGACCACAAAGGAACTCTCTCTGTTGACTGCAAGAGCAGACAGGTAGAGTTCCGAACGGCCATCATTATCCAGGTCTAAAGCATCAATGCTGAGCATCTGCAGACTTGCCGGCACAGCTACCTCGGTCAGCTGGGTAAACTGTCCTTCAGTGATCCGGGCAATCAGAATCTTCTTTTCGAGGACAACAGCGACCTCCAGTTGGCCGTCACCATCAAGGTCGGCCACAGCCAGACCGGTCGGGTGACCGCCGAGGTCAGGTCCCATCCAGATACCCTTACGATTAGACTGCCTTTTCCGGAGGATCGCTTCATCCATTTCGGCGAATAGATCATCATTGGAATGGTAGACGTTGCCCATTATCGAGGTGACAACCTTCTGCAAGACTCCAGGTTCCGGGCCGGACTGTGGAGCGACATAGGGACGTGGCGACGAAGTCGCCGTACTGACCAGTTGCTGATCTTCGGTGACCAGGTACTTGTGCAGAGAATTACCCTGCGCGGTCCTGACATCGAGAGAATTCCCTTGCAAATTGAACGTCAGAAGAGCCTGGTCACTGTGGTTGTCTTGAAGCCATTGGAATTGTGGTAGGTTGACCTGAATCTGTCGAGACAGTTCCTTATCCGCCTGGTTGTCCGTCAGCACGATGGCTGGCACCTGTTCGAAACGCTTGAGTAGAGCGCCGTTAGCCGGCGTCATACCAACAGTGAGTACTTTGGCATAAGAGTAACCGGAATGGATACGGGTCACTTGCAGAAAACCGACGACCTCATCGACAGCGCCGATAACTTCTTTGGTGACCGGGTGGAAAATATTCCTGCCAGGCTTGACTACGGTGAGGGTATCGCCGACATGCAGGTTATCGCGATCATCGAGGTCAACTATGTACTCGTTGTTAATCGGCATCACCACAACGCCTTCGACAACAGAGAAATCGGATTGGACCTGTTCGGTCAATTCGGCCAGGGCCGCGATCGGACTACAGAGAAGTAATAACAAACCCAGCTTGGCAATGAATTTCATGAAAGTTCCTATCAGATAGCTACGTGAATATTAATGTTCGAAAATTCCCGTCATGTTACCGGTTTTTCCATGTAATGGAAAGCTCAAATGCCTGTTCGATGCATCTAATATCAGACCTGTAAAACTTCTTGTTGAGAGCCAAAAAGAAAAGCCCGCTGCGACTGCAGCGGGCTTTTCAGGTTGTCACGAATGACTTCTAAAGAATCTTAGAATTTCACAAATAAGCCGGTAGCGGCCGCAAATACGTCGAAATCGCCATTTGCAACAGTGACGCCAGATTCTTTATCATATGAGCCGTCAGTGTACTGCAGTTGGAGTTGGAATGTAGTGTTAGGCAGGATGGTGTAAACCATACCAGCAGCCAGTGCCATGATATCTGCGTCAGTTACTGAATCTTCTTCGACGGTCAGGTAGGCAAGGGAAACACCGAACTTGAGGGCATCGCTCGCCTTGACGTTGCCATACAGACGGGCACCGATAACACCAGCGTCATCGCCGGTCCAGTCAAAGGGGTTGCCTAAACCGATCTCTTCATTGCTCAGGCTGGTGCCGACATCCATGATTGGGTCATAACCATTGAAGCCGTTACCAAGGCGGACGTACTGCACGTCTTCGTCATCACCCATCGCGTAGAAGAACTGGGCGCCGACAGTCGCGGCATCGCTAGCAGCCAACGAAGCGTCGAGGATCATCTGCAGACCAAATGCTTCCTGTGTGGCACTAGCATCACCGTCGAAGAAATCGGCTTCAGCAAACAGCTTGATAGCACCGAGGTCGAAAGAACCACTGGCACCTAACAGATACACGTCCTCATCAAAGTCGTTGTAACCGGCGGCGAAGACTTTGACGGGCTTGAGTTTGACGCTAGCACCGTAGAGGAAGGAATCCTGAACATCTGTACTGCCACCGTCTTTGTCAACGATCATGAAAACATTGACCGGAAGGCCAGCCGCGATGTCAAGAGACAGACCGCTGTCCTGGGTGTCAACAGCAAAGGTTCCGCCAGTACCGACATACTGCTGACCGGCGCGAAGGTGAAAGATACCCTTGGTGATGTCGAGGTGGGCACGGTCCCACTGCTGCTGGGCTCCTGAACGAGCGTGGCCGAAACCATTGGTACGGATCGGACCGATCGCGCCACTAAGGCCGTTTTGGAAGTTGGAGGAATCACCCCAGTTGGTGCCTTCGGTGATGTCGGTACGGAAGGTGACGCTGACGCCTTCGGCGACAGCGATCTTACCGGCGATGCGCAGACGCTGGTTAGCCCAGGTATCGGTGCTGTCGTCGGTATCACCATCGAAATCCCCATCGATGTGGCCAGCACGAACACGCATTTCACCTGACAGACTCAGACGATCTTCCGCAATAACCGGAACCGCCATGGCTGCCATCACCAGTACTGCTACCAGAACTTTTAACAATTTCATTTCTTGCCTCCTGAATGTAAGTTCAACTTATGACCTGTACCCACTACCACAGTGGGCCAAGCCTTCCGAAACCTCATTGTTTGTTTACTCGGTCGGTGCTTCAAACTCGTAACCACAAGCCGGGCATTTGACACGAACTTTCTGATCGCCATTCGTACCGGCACATGCGGCCAGAGAGAGGATCATCATGAGTGCCAGGACACCGGTGAAAACCTTTTTCATTCATTGACCTCCATTCGTAAGAAATTCTGTTTGATCGCACCAAGCTCTCAATGAGCCATGGAACATTTAGATTTTGTTTGCGGGGCACCCCGTTCGACACCTTTTCTTCAACAATGGTGCCAAGATACCAACTGGCAACAAGATAACCAAAGAAACACTATTTTCCAAGGACTTTTTAACTTTTTAGTAAAATAATGTTATTTTTTCGGTCGTGCCGCTACCCATCGAGCTGTTGCTATTCCACCACACTGTCGCATTTTACCCACGGTTTAAATGGATCAGACAAACAACCGTTCATTTTAAGCCAGCTATGAAGGACCACCATTTGTTAACGGACGGCTAAACTCTTCAACCATGGCGATAATATCATCAGCGGTGACGTTGCGACCTGCGCTTTCAAAACGGACAATCTGTTCAGCGTCGACGACCAATAAACGTGGAATCAGGTAGACACTATAGGCATCGTAGACCTGACCATCATCGAGCAGCGCATGAAACGTCATGGGTGGCTCTGCGTCACCCAGGTATTTCTCTATCATTGCTTGAGAATCCTGAACGAAAACCTCGAGGACCACAACATCCTTCTCTTCTAGAAACTCACTGACCTTCTCGATTTCTGCGCTCAACTCTTTACAGGTCGGGCACCAAGTTGTCGCCAGTTTAAGCAGAACCAATCGACCTTTGAAATCGGCGAGGCTGACATCCTCTCCCCGCACTGACTTCAATTTAAAATCAGGGGCCTGCGTACCCGTCTCAATCGCGACTGTCACGCAAGGAGCCAGACAGAAAACGATGAGCAACAAAACAATCAACGCGTGTTTGTGAGTCTTCAAAATGTTCCCGACAAGCCAATAGTGGCTCTATGCATAGGGTAAAAAACAACGACTCAGACCTGTTCCACCAAGGCTCTTTTCTTAATCGTCAACTACCAATTTTTGGCAGTATAGAAACACTGTTTTTTATTTGTCAAGCGCAAATCAATTCGACATGCATTTCGGTCCGACACATTAGCAAAGGTTTAGCTTTGAGAATATTGTAACATCGTTACATTTTGCTATTTATTGATTATCCGGTTAGCGCCAATTTCCGGGCTAGCAGCCTGTCGGACAATCAATGAACTGGCTGCAAATTCGCCTGTTTGGACCATATCTCAGCTCCTTTTCGACCAATAGCTACGGCTATTACTCTCAAATGAGCTAAAATCTGGTCTCAAACATCCAAATTTTCGCTTCAGCCCTGATTGTCCGAC
>JAGXHM010000025.1 GCA_024636155.1 Deltaproteobacteria bacterium | reverse complement strand
CATCGGCCCTTCCGCCAGCGGATCGGCACCAAACAACACGATCAGATCACTCTGTCGGACATCTTCCTGACTGCGGGCGTATTCACCGAGACGGGCAGCAAGAATCCGGGCGGCACAATCACGCCGCTGGTGCGCTTCATAAATCAGCTGTGTCGAACCGGTAGCAACAGCCCAATCCCGCAAAAGAGCATTGGCTTCAAAGCTGGCGCGCGAAGAACCGAGGAAGGCGACACTATTCGGACCGTGTTTCTCAGCTATCGCGGATATTTGTTCCCGGGCAGCAGTCAGTGCAGTATCCAAGGCAACCGGCTGACCGTCGACGCGTGGTTGGCGCGGCCGCTCCGGATGATTAACATGATCGTAACCAAACCGGCCACGATCACAGATAAAGAAGCCGTTGGTCTCCCGATTGATACCTGCTTTGACGCGCTGTATTTCACGATACCGGCCACCGGGGACTGTCGCGCAGCCAAGGCTGCAGTGCGGGCAGATCGATGGCGCCTCCTGCAAATCCCAGAGCCGCGTTTTGAAACGGAACGGCTTGCTGGTCAGAACCCCGGTCGGGCAGGCGTCGATTATATTGCCGGAGAAAGGACTTTCCAGCGTGCCTTCCTGAAAACGTCCGTACTGAATCCGGTTGCGGGAACCAAAGGTCCCGTAATCGGTACCGCCGCAATAATCGCGGTAGGTCCGCACACAACGGTAACAGGTAATACAGCGGTTCATCTCCTGCTGCACGAACGGGCCAAGATCCTGGTTGGTGAAAGTACACTTCTTGCCGGAATAACGACGTACGCCGTGACCACCGGCCACGGTCATCTCCTGTAACTGGCACTCACCACCTTCATCGCAGACCGGGCAATCGTGGGGGTGGTTGATCATTGCCCATTCGATGACGTGTTCGCGCAGTTCAACTGCATCCTGATCAGTTGACGAAACCACCATACCGTCCTGAGCCATGATCATGCAGGCCATCTTCAGCCCTTTAACCGGGCCGTCAAGGAACGTCATGGCACAGAGACGACAGGAACCGACCGCCCCCAACGCTTCGTGGTAACAGAAGTGGGGGATGACGATATCGAGTTTACGTGCGGCTTCGAGGACATTGGTCCCTTCGGGCACGGTCACTTCCAGATTGTCGATGGTCAGTTTAGGCATAGGGTCAGTTATCAGTTATCAGTTATCAGTTATCAGTTATCAGTTATCGGATCACGGATCACGAACTACGAATCACCGCCCACTAAGAAAAGGGACAGCCACCCTGCTTGATGTGATCCTTAATTTCATCTTCGAAGAGACGCAACAACGCCTCCACAGGGCCCATAGCGCCTTCGGCCAGAGCACAGAAGGAACGTCCCTTGATATTACGTACCTGATCGTGCAGCATGGCCAGATGATCTTCGGTTGCTTGGCCGTTTTCAATCAGGTCAAGCAACCAGGAGATTGTCGCCAAGCCATCACGGCAGGGCGTGCACCAGCCGCAGCTTTCGCGGGCAAAAAACTGGTTGAGGTTGCGCGTCACCGCCACCATGCAGGTGTTCTCGTCAAAAACCGTGACACCTGCTGTGCCGATGCGGCTGCCTACAGCTTCGAGAGGATCGAAATCCATCATCAGGTCGAGGTGCTCCGCGGTCAGGTAAGGCGTTGACGCCCCACCGGGGAGACATGCCTTGAACTTTTTGCCGCCGCGCACGCCGCCGCCGAAATCTTCCACCACTTCACGCAGGGTGATGCCGAGCGGAAGCTCGAAACATTCTGTGCGGTTGAGATGACCGGAGAGACCGAAGAGCTTGGTGCCGGCACTTTCCGGATTCAAGGCCAGGCTATGGAACCACGCCGCACCATTCGTCAGAATATGCGGTACATTCGCCAGAGTTTCGACATTATTAACGTTGGTCGGCCGACCGAACAGACCACGTTGCGCAGGAAAGGGAGGCTTGGAACGTGGGTTGGGTCGACGTCCCTCAAGGCCGTTAAGCAAGGAAGTCTCTTCGCCAAGGATGTAGCGCCCGGCACTGCGATGCACATGCAGCTCGACATCAGACCCGGAGCCGAGGATATTTTCCCCCAGGTAACCAGCAGTGGTTGCTTCTTCAATGGCCCGCTCGACCCGCTGTGAGCAGTCTTCATAAGCGTAGCGTAGAAAGATGTAGCCGATCGGGGTCTGCAGGGCGTAAGCGGCAATCGCCATACCTTCCACAAGTTGGTGGGGATCGGCCAGCAGCAGCTGGCGGTCCTTGTAAGTCCCCGGCTCCATCTCATCGCCGTTGCAGACCAGATACTTGTCACCCGGCTGCTCAGCCGGGAAAAACGACCACTTGATGCCGGTTGGGAATCCTGCCCCACCGCGACCGCGCAGACCAGAGCCCTTAACCAGTTCACAGACTTCAGCAGGCGACATCTGAAGAGCAGCGCGCAGACTCTGGTAACCGCCGTTTTTCTCATACTCGGGCAGCAAAACCGTTTCACCCGGCCTACGATTTTTGAATAGAACTTGTGGGTACTTGTTCATTTCAAAACCTCGGCCGCAATTGCAGCGCGCTCTTTCTGCAAAACATCATTGATTTTTTCTGCAGTCAGACGACCGTGAGTCGTCAGGCCGATCATCATCGCCGGAGCATCGCCGCAGGCACCAAGACAACAACTCGGCAACAAAGTGAACTGCCCATCGGACGTCGTTTCACCAAGATTGATACCCAAGACCTTTTTCAGATGTTCGGTAATCATCTCTGCGCCGGTCGACCAACAACAGATCGAATCACAGAGATGAATCACCCTTCGACCTACGGCACGACGAAAAATCTTGTCGTAGAAGGTCGCAACCTCTTCCACCTCAATCGGCAGGACTCCGAGAGTGTCTGCTGTCAACAGCACACCATCATCGGGCACCCAACCGTGATGCGACTGAATCGCCCGCAACAGGTCAACGATCAGCTCATGAGGATGAGCAATCGCCACCGCTTTGGCTTTGAAACTGTCGATCTGGTTTTGTGGAAGAAGCTCTTTCATAAAAGTCTCAAATATTCAACGCGGAGGCGCAGAGTCGCTGAAAAGCAACAACCTCTTTGTTTTTCCAAGTTCTTAAACACTTTCTACTTTGGTTTCCCCCGCGTCTCCGTGCCTCCGCGTTGAATCCCTAACGGTCCAAATCGGCCAGGATAAAATCAATAGCTCCCAGCACCATAATCAGATCCGCAACCATCCAGCCTTTGGTCATTTTCGGGAAAAGCTGCATGTGGGCGAAGCTCGGTGTGCGGATACGCAATCGGTACGGTGTGTTGCCACCATCGCTGACCACATAGTAACCACACTCGCCTTTGCTCGACTCGATGCCGCGGTAACATTCACCACGCGGGGGTGTCAGGCCATGGGCAGTATTCATAAAATGATGAATCAGCGTCTCGATATCTTTTTTGCCAGCGTTACGCTCCGGGTAAGCATAGCGATAATCTTTAGTCACATAGAGGCCATCCGGCATGTCGGCAGCGGCCTGCTTGACGATGCGCAAACTCTGGCGCATTTCGTTAAGACGCACCAGGTAACGGGCAAAGCTGCAACCGCCTGTCTCGGTCGGAATATCGAAATCGTAGCGCTCATAACCTGAGTAGGGCATCTTTTTGCGCAAGTCCCAATCGATTCCGCAAGAGCGCAAGTTGGCCCCGGACATACCCCAGTCAATCGCTTCGTCGAGGGTGGTGACACCAATGCCCTCGGTGCGCGCCCTGAAGATCGGGCCGTCGGTGAGCATGCGATCAAATTCGTCAATCCGCTTGTCGAAGTCGCGGGTGAAGATATCAACCGTCTCTTTCCAGCCATCCGGCAGATCCATCGCCAGCCCGCCAATACGAAACCAGGCCGGGTGCATACGACCGCCAGTAATCTGTTCGATGATGTCGAAAATTTTCTCGCGCGATTCGAAGGCATAGAAGACCGGGGTCATCGCGCCAACATCATGAGCGAAGGTTCCCAACCAGACCAGATGGCTGGCAATCCGGAATAATTCGCAGAGCATGACCCGAATAACCTGGGCGCGCTCCGGCACCTCGACACCAAGCATGGTCTCCAGCGGCAGCAGGTAAGCCAGGTTATTCTGTACACCGGAGAGGTAATCGATGCGATCAGTGTAGGGGATGTACTGATTCCAGTGTTGACGCTCAGCAATCTTTTCGGCACCACGATGGTGGTAGCCGAGATCGACATCAACGTCTTCAACCTCCTCGCCGTTGAGTTTGGCGACCAGGCGCAAAACCCCGTGCGTTCCGGGATGATGCGGACCGAGGTTGAGCACCATAGTGTCGTCGTCGATACGTTCCATCTCCGTGCTGCCAAAGAAACTCTCGGCATCCCTCGGCACCATCCGCATCGCTGCTTCCGGGGTAAAAGGCGCCATCTCGGTCGCGCGACTGACGTGATCTTTGCGCAACGGATGACCTTGCCAGTCGTGGGACATAAGAATACGACGTTGATCGGGATGACCTTTAAAGTCGATGCCGAACATATCGTAGGCTTCGCGCTCGTACCAGTTTGCAGATTCCCAGACGCCAGTGATTGTCGGCGCTGAAGGCGTCTCACCGTGGAGCGGCACCTTGACCCGCAGATAGCCGGGATCATCAAAGGACAACAGATGGTAGGCAAGGGTGAAATCGTGGTCGGGGCGCTTTTGCCGGGCACGTTCGTCGATGGCGGTCAGATCTTCAAGGCGGCGGTACTTGGTCGGCGCCTGCTCCTTGAAAAAACGGAGCAGTTCCGGCGCGGTGTCCGTATCGGTCCAGAAGGTCGGCATATCGGCGCCCTTGTCGTCTTCACGAACCCGCTCGCCGAAATTTTCGTGCACGGCTTTGCGCAGATCGGATGTCGAAGCAACAAACTCGACGCGCGGTTGCGCTGGCCGCCACATCTCTGCGGTGCGACTGCCCTGGAAATACGGTGACTGCGTCGAGGTTCCGCGATTCGGGCTGTTACCGAAACCGGGGCCGCGTGTGTCGCGGCTCTTGCTGACACCATCAACCAACAGAGGCAAGGTGGTTCCCTCGCTGCCGCCGGCCATGCCGAGCACCTTACGCGCAGGACGTTCTTCGTTGGCGATCTTCTCCTGGAGGAGGATCAAGCCTTGCAGAACCGCTTCCGGGCGGGGCGGACAACCAGGCACGTAAACATCGACCGGCAGCACCTGATTGACACCCTGCATGACGCTGTAGACATCGTACATGCCACCGGAGTTGGCACAGCTCCCCATCGCCATAACCCACTTGGGATTGGCCATCTGCTCATAGACGCGCAGCATACTCGCGCCCATCTTCTTGAAAGGTGTTCCGGAAATGATCATCAGGTCGGCCTCGCGCGGCGTACTGCGCAGGACCTCCGCACCGAAGCGGGCGATATCAAAACGAGGGGTCATGCTGGTCATCATTTCGACGAAACAGCAAGAGAGACCGAAAAACATCGGCCAGAGGCTGTTCTTGCGACCCCAGTTAATGGCGTCGTCAAGCGTGGTCAGGATAACATTGGGTGGCAACTCTTCGCTCACGTAACGCTCCGTTCCACTTTGCGGCTTTCACGTTGAGCACGTGGGCCCCAGTCAAGACCACCGGTCTTCCAGATGTGAACCAGGCCGAGAAAGAGAATGAAAATAAAGAAACAGATGTGAGCGAAGCCGGGCCAGCCAAGCCGGTCGGAAGCGACTGCCCAGGAAGCAACAAAGATCACTTCAACATCAAAAATGACAAAGAAGATGGCAACCAGATAGAAAGGCACCGGCCCTTTAAGGCGGGCGTTGTCGAGGGGAAGAATCCCGGATTCGTAGGGCTCCTGCTTCTGCTGGGAGCGGGTCTTCTGACCGAAACCCCAGGAAAGCAGCAAGAGCACTGCAATCAGAAAAATCGCAATACCGGTGTAGATTCCCAAAGCCAGATACGACTCGAAATCCGGTGGCGTTACAATCAGTTGTGAAGGGTTAGCCGGTAGCATATGCGAATAAAAACCGCTCTTTCAACAAGGTAAGTCAGGCCAGCTACACTCTCTCAAAAGGACCGAAGTATCCTAGCATAAAAACCGGACAAGTCCATCAAATGTAAAAGTTCATCTGTCAGCTCTGCCCATCTCGATAGCCGCTCTGGCCAAAGCGTCGCAACGTTCGTTTTCGACATGACCGTCGTGACCGCGCACCCAGTACCATACAACTTGATGCGGCTCAATCAATACCAGTAGACGTTCCCAGAGGTCACGATTAGCAACCGGTTTCTTTTGCGAATTTTTCCAGCCGCGCTTCACCCAGCTATCGATCCACTCAGTCATACCTTTTTTGACATATTGCGAATCGGTCGTTATCGAAACCTTGCTCGGGCGTGTCAATGCTTCGAGCCCGGCAATCGCACCAAGCAGTTCCATACGGTTGTTGGTGGTCTCCGGGGCATATCCGGAAAGCTCTTTTTCGTGGTCCTCGAAACGTAAAAGGGTCCCCCAACCACCTGGCCCCGGGTTACCGGAACAGGCTCCGTCGGAAAAAATTTCTACCACGATCTCTGCAGAGTTGCTCATTCTCGTTAGACACTCGCAAAAGGATAACTTAATAAGAAGAGGATCATCCTAACACAGCTATTTCTGCAATTCAGCCCCGATAAAACGTATACAAATTAAAATACCCTCAAAATCAATTTGCAGGAGCTAATGCGCGTCAAACGCAAAGAGCCCCTGCTTATATTTGATCAACCCAGGAGCACATCAGTTGTTGGGTGACCACATCCGCCAACATCAACAGATTTTTCGGTTCAATATCAACAACCTTAACTACCGGCTTGAAGCGACTGCTGCCCGGTATCAGTGCCTCCAGAAGGTTGGGGCACTGGTAGATCCAATCTTTGTTCAACGTGCATGGGAAGGTGTCCGGGAAGAGAGCCAGGTAAAAGATGTCTGCCTCAACCAGGTCCTGGAAGAAATGTGAGCCGAACGACAGTTCAGGCATCAGGTCGCTTTCCGGGAATGTGACTTCACCGATGGCAACCATGTTGTTAATTTCCGAAAACTTGACCGGAACCCCCAACGATGGCGTCGAAGTTCCCCAGCGACCCGGGCCAAGCAGCAGAGTTGGCTGTTGCTCACGATCCTTGATGTGCCGATTCAGGCGACCGATCAGACGAGCAACTTCGTGTTTGTCGGAAAGTGACAACTGGGAGTAATGCCTGGCATCAACCCAGATTATCCGTTTGATCGGCAGGGCGGTGTTACCACCCATGAAGCCGCCTCCGGCGCTGAAGAAAACTTTCTCCGCGGGGACATTTTCCGGGATGCTAACACGCTTTTTCAATCCTTTGGTCTGTAGTGGACGGCATTGCAGCAGATTGATTTTACCTATGCCATCGGCGGTATTGTTGACGGTGAATTCGATATCAACGGGATATTGATAGGCGCTTTCAAGGGTCTTGAGCAACAGCTGCATTCGTGCCGGAAAGTCTGTTTTCGTTAGCAGATGTTCAAATGTCAGCAACCAGGCTTTCTGCTCTGGTTTGCCACGCTCCCGCAACCGATCCATAGTTTCCTGATCAGGAACAGCGTAACGTTCAAGGCTCAGGTCAATACCCTCACTGACCAGATGAAACAGCGATTGCGACTGCAAGTCGTTATCGCTGATATTAACCAGATCAACATCTTTCTGGGAAAACCGACGAATATCTTCATACCCTTTCAGAGGCAGTTTCATCGGTTCGTCGAGCGCAACGATCCTTGGATAGTCCCCCTCAACCCGGTCAACCGCTCGTGTACCAAGGCCGAGAACCAGACGCAACATGCCGGCTTTCGGATCCATCTGTTTGTCCCAGACGAAGGTATTATAAGAGATGCCGACACCAGCCAACTCCGGGAAGTAATACTGCTGATGGTAGGAACCAGAAACCCGCTGAACCAGCAGCCCCATCTGTTCCACCTGTTGATCGAGGCCACGCTGCTTGCGGTAGGTAAGGGCGTCCTCGCTCATGGTGCTGGCAAAAACCTTGCGAACAGCGTCTTCGAAAGCATTGTAACGATCTTCAGGAGAACCCTGATTAGCACAGAAGAAGCTATCGTACTTGCCAGCAAAAGCGCTACCAAAGCTGTCTTCCAGCAACGAACTCGAACGAACGATGATGGGATATTGTCCGTAATAATCGAGCATGCTCAGGAAATCTTCACGCAACTGTTCCGGGAATGAACCGGTCAACATTTTCTGATGCAACTCTGCTCCGGCAGAGAAATAACCTTGCGCCGTCTTCTGTGCCGCATAGAGTTCCCACCAGCCGTTGTTGACGATATAAGAATAGTAGACGTTTGAGCCGACGAAGAAGGAGTCGTGTTGCTCCAGTCGTTCGGACCAGTCTGAATTCGGCTGTGCTTCAAGGATGCGACGTGCCAACAACATGCCGACCGCCTTGCCACCGATAAAGCCGGTGCCGATCATGCGTGACTTGTAAGAGAGCAAGTCATCGAGAAAAAAGTAACGTCTCGCCAAATTCAGGATATTGTCTTCTCGACCAATCAGATGACGGCAGAGATGGCTCACCATTTTGTCCTGCTCCTCAGACGAGACCTCCGAGTTCAGTTCCTCGGCCTGAAGAAAGAGTCGATGCCAATGGTCAAGCCGACGACTACCGGCGGCCTGAACCTGGCGATAAGCTTTAGATAAAAGTTCGGTTGCTTCGAGGCTGTTGGCCAGAGGAATGAAGCTGTTGTCTGTTTGTCGGTGCGGCAGGAACATGGTTGGCGAATGTCGTTTCCAGACCTTGAGCGGATGAACAAACAGTTGCCCGTCCCGATTATGCAACTCAAGCAGGACCTGAGTCGTTTCACGAATCCTGGCGATGGTTTTGTGGGCGTGACAGTTGCGCAACAGGGCAAAGTAGGCCACCGTGTCGAGCCGAAAGAGGTAAGGGCAGGTCACCAAAAAAAAGTTGGCGATCATGTGGTCGGTGACCCAGGCGGAGAGCAGATCGGAAAGACAGTCGAACACATAAAAAGCGCCGACGCCTTTTTCGGTGGCCACGGCATGAATGGCACAGGCAAAAGGCTCGAAGCCTTCGCGGGGGTCAAGCTCAATGGTTTCAACAGAGAGAGCCGGGTCAACGACGGGGGGATGTTGGCCGAAGCGAAAATAGATGATTTCACGCTTCTCGGCCAGGGCCTTCTCGACATAGGGTGCGACGAAGTATCGATAATCGTCAATACTGTCTACTTTCCAGACGACATTGTCACCGATGCGCAAGCCATCAAGAATGTCGTCAAGGCCGCTGAAACCGGTTGTTACCCACCTGCTCTCATCTGTCATGACTTTGACCTTCGTAGTTTTTTTCTACAAACATCGAATAGGACTATAACCCAAACAGAAAATATTTTACGCTGGTTTGCCTCTACTCACCAGCTTTGTTTCGGCTGTGGCTGCAAACAAAAAAGAGGGCCGGAGAGTACTACCCCCGGCCCCTTGGAAGCTATTTTTCGGAGAATTAAACGACGCCGAAAGCAACCATAGCTTTAGCTACCCGAATGAAACCAGCGATGTTAGCACCGTTAACGTAGTTACCGGGAGTACCGTACTCAATCGACGTTTCGTAGCAGAGTTCATGGATATTGCGCATGATTTCTTGCAGACGCTTCTCGGTGTATTCAAAAGTCCAGGAATCGCGTTGGGCGTTCTGCTGCATTTCCAGTGCTGAAGTCGCAACACCCCCGGCATTGGCGGCTTTACCAGGACCGTACGCGATCTGTGCGTCGAGGAAGACCTTGACACCTTCTGGAGTCGTCGGCATGTTGGCGCCTTCGCCAACAGCGATACAACCGTTCTTGACCAACAATGCTGCATCAGCGCCGTTGATCTCATTCTGGGTTGCCGAAGGCATAGCCACCTGGCAGGGAACTTCCCAGATATTGCCTTTTGCCACGTACTTGGCATGCTTACGATATTGGGTGTAGTCCTTGATGCGGCGACGCTCGACTTCCTTAAGCTGTTGCAACAAAGCCAGATCGATCCCCTTTTCATCATAGATGTAGCCATTAGAATCAGAGCAGGTGACAACCTTACCGCCGAGCTCAACAATCTTCTCGATGGTGTAGATGGCGACGTTACCCGAACCGGACACCGAACAAACCTTGCCATCAAAAGAATCTTTACGGGCTTTGAGCATTTCATCAACAAAGAAGGCCGCACCGTAACCAGTGGCCTCGGTCCGCACCAAAGAGCCACCCCAGTCGATCCCCTTGCCTGTCAGAACACCGGCTTCCCAACGATTAGTGATGCGCTTGTATTGACCAAACATGTAACCGATCTCGCGACCGCCAACACCGATGTCACCAGCTGGCACGTCAGTGTGCTCGCCAATGTGACGATAGAGCTCGGTCATGAAGCTCTGGCAGAAGCTCATGACTTCGTCGTCTGACTTGCCTTTAGGATCGAAGTCGGAACCGCCTTTACCGCCGCCGATCGGCAGACCGGTCAGAGCGTTCTTGAAGATCTGCTCAAAACCGAGGAATTTAATGATGCCAAGATAAACCGAAGGGTGAAAACGCAGACCGCCTTTGTACGGACCAAGGGAGCTGTTGAACTCTACCCGGAAACCACGGTTGATCTGCACCTCACCTTTGTCATCCCGCCAGGGTACCCGGAAGATAATCTGGCGCTCAGGCTCGCAGATGCGCTCAATGATCTTGTGGTGTGCAAACTCAGGGTGCTTGACCAGAACCGGTCCGAGCGATTCGAGAACCTCACGAGCAGCCTGATGAAATTCGGTTTCGCCAGGATTGCGTGCCAAAACCTCCTGAAAGATCGGAGCAACTTTTTCATCTAATCGATTCGACATGTATGCCTCCTTTTTATACAGTTGTATGCGTAAATATTGTGCAACACAGGCTTTTATAGCAAGAAGGGCATTTTCAATCAAGCACAAAAACACTCTGCCCAATTATCAGGCAGGGTCGCGGTGCGATCAGCAAGTAAAGCCAACAGGTATAGTTTGGTGGGCTCTGCTGTCGATGAGGCCCTGACCAGCATCTGGAAGGTTATGGCCCGCGACGAAGAGACCCACTGTCAGCAAATGCGCTTGGCTGCACGCCTGCCTATTCATGAAACCTTTTCCGGAATCAACCCAAAGAGCCCTAAACCAGAATCGCTATACGAACAAGCGACCACGCTTGTGAAGAAAACCAAACAAACCCCCTTTTCAAGGCTCGACATGCTAAAGACGGCGGTGATTCTGGAAAAGGAATTTCTAAAGCTTCACACAGCCGTAGCTCTCGAGTTCAACGATGCTGACCTGAGAAAGACCTTTGACAGGTTGGCGCGCGCGGATTCTGAGCACTTGCGTGAGCTGGATGCTTACCTGAAAGAATACAAAGAAAAATAAGGCTAGCGAAAAGTAGCACCGTTGAGCTTTGGCAAGAATTCACTTACCGTACTTTGAGCATGACCGGCAGAAGTCCGACAAAACAGCCGGAGATAGCCGAGATCATGCTCATCTGACTACAAAGATTACTTCTTTAGAGTCTTATCGACAAAGTCACGGATCGCTGCCAAGGTTTCTTCAGTTTCCCAGAATGCAAAACATTCTGTATCCTGAATCTTAGATCTCGCCTCAATTGCTTCACGCATCGGTTGACGAACCTGTCGTTTGGTAAACGCAAAGACCTCTGGGCGAATGGCGGCATAAGATTCGGCGGCAGAGATTGCTTCGCTGAGTAACAGCTCCGGTTCGACCACCGCATCGACCAGGCCGCATTGCAAAGCACCCTGGGGGGCGTAGGTCGCCCCGCCCTGTACAATTTCCCGAAAAAAAACCGGATTCGTTTTCGCACGGATCAGTTCGAGCAGAACGACAGGAAAGGGCACCCCGACCCGCACCTCGGGGACCCCGATTTGTCCTTTACCGGCCGCCATCAAGCTTCGATCGGCGGTACAGGCCAGCAAACAGCCTCCGGCTATCGCGTGACCATTCACCGCAGCAATCAGCGGCTTTGGGCAGAAGGCAAAGCGGAAGATCAATTCAGACAACACTGGCAGAAAGCGACGGATATAATCACGGCGCCCTTCAAGCATCTGCGGCAGATCGACCCCAGCACTGAAAATCTTACCTTGACCGGTCAACACGATTCCCCGGGAGCTTGATTTCTCAAGTTCACGTAAGGCTTTCGTCAGCTCGAGACAAAAATCCATGTCCATAACATTGGCCGTACCGGACTGCATCCGTAAAATTTCGATGTCACTGCTGCGTTCAATGGCAAACATTATTTACTCCTATTGGTGCTCGGTGTTAGATGACAGTTTCCCTCTCAAGAGAGTCTACCATCGAATTCTGTAGATGGCGGGGCACCCCTTCCGCGACGTGGAAGATTCGAACTCCCGACCTTCTGATCCGTAGTCGGCTTTCTCACCTACTATCTGATTAGGTTACCAAGTAGACCACACCTCTTAGCGCAAAACAGGACTAATCCGAGTAAATCTCTTCTCCAGACAACGTTCCCGTCATCATCCACCACAATGTATGAATTTAGCTTTCCAGCTAAGCAGAGACAAAGCTTTCTATTTGTCACAACCTGACACGAGACCCAATCCTGCTCTTTGAACTCAAACAGTAGTATTCATTGCCAAATCTATTGCCAATTGGCCAACACCACACACTACAAATAGCTGTCTCTTATACACATCTGACGCTGCCGACGAT
>JAGXHM010000024.1 GCA_024636155.1 Deltaproteobacteria bacterium | reverse complement strand
TTCCTCCCTGAAGTGATCTTTCTGGAAGAATGGCAGAGCTGATAAGTCAATTTCAAGTCGATGCTCATAATTTTTTGAATATTATCCATTTGTTTCAGTAAGTTATCTATGATGACTGCTGATTATCCCGGACACTAGTGGAACAGGATATATAATTATGCACAGAAAATTGATGAACCTTTTTTATGAAGTTCGTGATCCTAATTTGAGCTGGGACGATATCGGTGGCTACGCTGATGTCAAAGAAACCCTCAGGGAAATGGTCTGCCTGCCGTTGAAGAAGCCGGAAATGATCCGCAAACACAACCTCGGCATTCCTGCCGGAGTGATGCTCTGGGGTCCTTTGGGGACTGGTATTACCATGTTGGCCGAGGCCTGCGCCATGGATGCTGGTGTCAGCTTTGTTTATGTCTCCGGACAGGAGATGCTTGGCAAGCATGAAGAACTGAAAGAAGCTTTTGACATGGCCATCCACGAAGCGCCGTGCGTGCTCTTTATCTCTGATTGCGAATGGTTGGCTCCCCGGGCCGGTTGCGACTATGAATGGAGTCCAGGCAACCTGCGTGCCATTCCACCGACCTTTGCTGACAAAGAACTGACCAAACTCTTCATCGAACAGGTCGATCGGATCAACCAGGTTGAAGGCGTCATGCTGCTTGGCTCCTGCTATCGCATCGACACGGTCGATCAGGCCGTAATCAAAGAGAAAAAGCGCTTCAATCGCAAGGTCTTCGTCCACCCGCCAACCGCCGAAGATCGCCGCGGTATGCTCGATATTTACATGGATCGGATGCCCAACCTGGTCGCAGGAATTGATCGTGATGAGCTGGCAAGGTTGAGCGTAGGCTATGTCGGTTGGGACATTGAGAGTCTTTGTAAACGAGCCACGGTGAACGCTATCAAGAACGACTCCGAGGTGGTGACTGAAGAGCATTTCATGAGGGCGTTGAAAGAAGTGCGGCAGTTTCTGACACCGGACATGGTGACGAAATATCACGTTATTCGTGATACGGATTGTCCGCATCACTACGAATTCTAAAGCTTGCCACCAAGAGATAAAGGTACCAAAAGTTAAATTTTGGTTTTCTTTGTGTCTTGGTGCCTTAGGGGCTAATTTTATGATGAATCCACCTGAACTCTTTGCTCGTATTTACACCCGTCATGGCCACCGCTGTCCGATGAGTACCCTTGGTGGGCGTCTCGGACTTGCCGCCATGAAGTGGTTGGGAGACAGTGCTGGCGAACTGCAGGCCGTTTATGGCAACCGGACCTGCGCGATGGACGGTATCGCAGAAGCGACTGGATGCAGCGAAGAGGCTGGCACTCTTGTTGTGAAGAGCGATGGTCGTCACGCTTTATTTCTACAATCATCACAGGCCTCTATCGAAGTTGAGCTGACCGCTGAAGCGCTGGAAATGGCTTGTCGCTATCGGTCCCTTTGCAACCGGCTTGAAAGCGGTTGGGATGGTCTTGAAGCAGAAGAACAGGCTCGACGGCGCACTGAGATGGAGGCCATGCTCGATGAGCTGCTGCCGCAATTCTGGCAGGCTGAAGATCGGACGCTTGTAAAAAAAAAGGTTCTGTCTTTTTAACTTTTGAACCTGTCGTACAAAGGGCTTTCGAATAACCATTATGCCTGATTCCGTATTTTTACAAATGCTCACCGTGATCTGGGACGAAATCGCCAATATGTGGTGGTTTTTCCTCCTGTCGATCGTGCTGGTAGGCATCATCAAAGGTTATAAGCTGGATCTGCGCATCCGCGACTCTATCAACCGTGCTGGTCGCTGGGGGATTGTGGTCGCTGTTGGGGTCGGCATGGTCTCACCGCTCTGTTCCTGTGGAATTCTGCCCGTGGTGATCACTTTGGCGATGATTCAAACGCCGCTGGCGCCCTTGATGGCTCTGCTGGTGACATCGCCGGTGATGGGTCCGGACGCCCTGATCCTGACCTGGAGTGCCCTTGGTACGGAGTGGGCGGTGCTCAAGGTTGTTGGTGCCGCTACGCTCGGCCTGAGTGCCGGTTTAGTCACTCAGCTGTTGATTAATCAGGGCTATCTGGCCGGCAACCTGATCCGCCTCAAGCCGAAATACAAGGACGACGGTACTCTGGCTTCGGCCAAAGAAATCGGTGCTGACGCCGGTATCTACGTCAAATCGATGACCATCGTACCGCGCGCCAGCAAGCTGCGTTTCATCTTTGATCGCACCCTCGATGCCGGCCTCTTTGTCGGTAAATTCCTCTTGTTGGCCATCGTCCTGGAAGCGATTATTGTTACTCTGGTGCCGATATCATGGATTACTGGCCTGGTCGGCCAGAAAAGCTTTTTGTCCCTCGTCTTGGCAGCTGTTATCGGTTTGCCGCTGCCGACCAACCAGATTCCGATCATCCCGATCATGGCCGGTCTGCTCCAGCGGGGCATTGATCCGGGGGCGGCCTTGACACTGTTCATGGCTGGACCTGTCTCAAGTTTACCGGCGATCATCGCTCTGGGTGGCATGTTCAAGAAACGTGTTCTAGTGGTTTTTCTCGGTGTCAGCCTAAGTGTTTCAATTCTGCTTGGCTGGTCTTATCAGCTGCTGGGCTGATGGAGTTCCGCCGTTTTTTGGATAGTAATTAGACGGCATTTTGACAATTTATGCGGATTGTTATGCAACGGTTGAAACAAATGAACGTAATGCTGTTAGCCCTGGCTGGATTTTTTCTCCTGCTGGTACCAGTCGGTTGCGCTCCAGTCCTCTCTGAAAAAGCACCCACGATTTATCACAATGATCACATCAGCGAAGATATGGTCTGGTCTGGCAACATCCTTATCGACGGTACAGTCAAAGTCGCCAAAGGGGCAACCCTGACGATCAGCCCCGGCACCGATATCGCTTTCATCCGCCGAGATGCTGACGCCGATGGTCTTGGTGATGCGGTTCTGGCCGTTGAAGGCCGCCTGATGGCTCTTGGTACTCGTCAAGAGCCGATCCGGTTCCACAGCGCTGCCGAGAATCCGCAACCAGGCGACTGGCTGGAGATTCGCGTTGACTTTTCCCAGGAAGTGCACCTGCGTTACTGCGATATCCGCGACTCTGCCTATACACTGCATGCCCATTTTACTCGTGGTGTGGTTGAAGACTGCACCATTCACCACAACATCGATGGTTGCCGTCTCGGCCAGGCAAAATTTACCTTTCGCAACAACCTGATCGAACACAACCAGGGCAAGGGGATCAACTTCCGCAATTCCAGCGTCGAGGCTTACCACAACATCCTGCGCTATAACGGCTCCGGAATGTTCCTCTTCGAGAGCGACCGAACCTTCGATATTCATCACAATAATTTTTACGGTAATCTGGACAATTTACGCCTCGGCGATTTCTATACCGGCTATGTGACCGTGCATGACAACTGGTGGGGAGCCGCCGATCGCGAGGCGGCGCAAGCCACGATTTATGACCGAAGCAAAGACCCTGAGATTGGCCAGGTAAAGATTTCCCCGGCCGAGAAGTGGGTTGTTGAAGCCGGTCCACGTGATGCTTTGGAGATCGTCCCGGTATGGGAATATGCTACGGACGGCTACGTTGATGCCGACCTGGTCGCTGGTAACGGCAAACTCTATGTGGCCAGTTGGGACGGGACGTTGTATGTCCTTAATGATCGTGGTGAGACGCTCTGGACCCGCAACCTGGGCGACACTCTGGATGCAACACCGGTCCTGGCTGGCGGACGAGTTTTTGTGCAGAGCTGGGGCCGCGAAGTCTACGCTCTTGATGCGGCCACAGGTGAGGTGCGCTGGCGCTTCGATTACTCACCTTCACGCGCCGATGACCATCGCCAGGCCGGGCTGCTGGTTGTTGACGATCTGGTTTTGGTGCCAGCATGGAACGGAACCCTCTTTGCCCTGGATGCGGCGAGCGGCGAGCGACGCTGGAGCTTCTTTGGCGGGCAGCCCTTGCGGGCGCAGCCGGTCTATGACGGTAAGAATCTTTATCTGGCCAGCGGTGATGGCACCTTGTCTTCTCTGGCAATAGATGGTTCTCTGCACTGGCAGCAGTCAGCAGGAGCACCTCTATTGAGAGCTCCTGCTCTTTTACCGCAAGGGGTTGTCGTGGTTACCCGGGAAGGGCTGGTCGTTGTCTACGATCAAAGCGGTCACACTCTCTGGCAGCGTGACCTTGACGAGACGTGCTATTACGGTTCATCTCTTTATCATGATGGTGCGCTCTTTGTGGCAACCGCTGGCAATGGACTCTGGAAGCTTGATGCCGCAACAGGGAATATTGTCTGGCGCGCAGAACTTGCCGGGCCATCCTATGCGACACCATTGATTGACAATGGCCGGATCTTTATTGGCGATAACAGCGGCGCTCTGCGGGTGTTCGGCGTAGAGAGTGGTCAACTCCTTGCACAGCACAAGCTTGACCGAGAGATCCAAGGGCGTCCCTTGATCTGGGCTGATCGGCTGTTGGTTGGCAGTCGCGATCATAAAGTCCATGCCTTTAGCTTGACCGACCAACCGATCCCATGACACTAAACGGGGCAGAATAAATGCGTCCCAGAAAAGGCAGGTTCACTTGGAAGAGCAGAAAAAGCAGGAAGTAAAGCTGGAGATCCAGCTCGATGAAGATATGGCTCAAGGTGCATATGTCAACCTGGCCGTGGTTAATCATAACGAGTCGGAGTTTGTCGTCGATTTTATCTTTGTTCAGCCACAGGCGCCGAGAGCCAAGGTTCGTTCGCGAGTCATCCTTTCGCCTCAGCACGCCAAACGTTTCGCGGCGGCCCTGCAGGACAATATCGGTCGTTACGAACAGAACTTTGCCGAAATCACTCCGGCAACGCAGTCGGATGATGATTCGTCCGGGCAATATCACTAGCGGCCAGTTCATTGATAGCCCGTACAGACTGCCAGCCTTGTGCCTCTGCTGTCACGATGGTTGCATTTCAAGGAATGTCCACCATATATTGAAGGATAATGTAACCCCTGCCGAGGTTGCTTTTGTTTGTGGAGCATATTTTGCATCTCGTGACTATAGAATCAGTTCGATACGTCTCATTGTTAAATCTTGAAGGAGCTCAATCATGAAACGATTCATCCCGCTATTTTTTTGTTCTCTTCTGGTGGTCCTGTTGACTGCCGGAACGACTGTAAAGTCGGCCTCTGCCTGTGTCGGTAAAAGCCTGGTCATCGGAGCCATGGATAATCCTCAACAACAGGTTTTGGTTCAAATGGTGTCAATTCTGATCAGCGAGCGCACTGGGACTACGGTCAAAATTGTGCCGATCATCGGACATGCTGAAGCCCATGAGGCTTTGCTGCGCGCGGACCTGGACATGTACGTTGAATATACCGGCATTGGTCAGGTGGTGTTGCTAAACGATGAACCGATCGCTGATTCGAAAGTTCTTTTTGACGCAGTCAAGGATCGCTACAATCGGGAGCTTAATCTGATCTGGATGCAGCCCTTTGGGTTCTCTGTAGAAGAAATCGCGCCAGTCGGGACGGTGGCCGAGGCAGCTCTGGTGGTGCGTAAGGATACCTTGAAAAAGTTCCCGGCTTTGGCTCGTCTAATCAGCAAACTGGGTGGTTCGGTTGATGCTGCGACTATGGCAGCTCTGGAGAAGGCCAGTGTAGACGGTAACTCCCGTGAAGTCGCCCGTAGCTTTTTGAAGAAAAATCGCTTTATTTAAACAAGTGAAACAATCCTCCTGGACATACGCACGACGGATCAGCCAGAGCTTCTGCCTGGCTCTTTTCCTCTGGCTGTTTCTGCAGACAGAATATCGCGGCATTGACCAGCTGCCCTATCCGGTCAGCCTGCTTTTTCGTATTGATCCTCTGGCCGCACTGGCCGACTTTCTCGCTCCAGGCCCTTTTGGCTGGCAGCTCCTCTGGCCAGCACTCGTTGTCCTTTTGTTGACGGCCTTGTTCGGTCGTTTCTTCTGTGGCTGGATCTGCCCGCTCGGTAGCACTCTCGATGGCCTCGGCAAGCTGGTCGGGCGCGGTCGACGTCCTTTTTCTCCCGGCTGGCGGCGAGTCAAATACTATCTGTTGATAGCCCTGAGCATGGCGACCCTCTTTGGCGTGCAGCTTCTCGGCCTGTTTGACCCTCTGGCGATCTTTCTGCGTTCGTTAACTCTTGCGGTTTATCCTGCCTACAATTACGGACTGAATCGTCTATTTGACTTCTTTTATGAGCATGAGGTGCCGCTGCTGTCATCTGCGGCCAAAGGTTCATATCCAATTTTCCGTGACCACCTCATGGCTTTTTATCAGCCGATTTTTGCCTTGAGCCTTTTTACTTTAGTGATCTTTCTGGTGATTCTTCTGCTGGAGAAGGTTGAACATCGTTTCTGGTGTAAAAATCTCTGTCCTTTGGGAGGTTTGTTTGGTCTCTGCTCGCGCTATGCTGTCTTGCAGCGTACCTCGCAGAAACTTTGTGCCGACTGTCAAACGTGCGCTAGCCTCTGTCGTTCGGGTGCGGTGCAGGGTTCAGGTCATATGCGCAGTGAATGCTTCCTTTGTATGGATTGCACCGGCTTCTGCCCGGAAGAGCGGGTGCACTTCGGTCCAAGGACTGGTGTCGATAACAACCTCGGCGTTGATCTGCAGCGCCGCGGGGTTTTGACCGCAATGGCCAGCGGCGTTATGCTTGTGCCATCGGTGCGCATCGGGCCAGTGACTCACCAGCAAAATCCTTACCTGATACGCCCGCCTGGAGCTGTTCCAGAGGAAGAATTCCTGCAGCGCTGTGTGCGCTGCGCCGAATGCATGAAGGTCTGCATCGGTCGCACTTTGCAGCCAGCACTGCTCGAAGCCGGTCCCGTCGGTTTGTGGACACCGCTGGTCGTGCCGCGTATCGGGTACTGCGAGTACAATTGCACCCTGTGCGGTCAGGTCTGCCCGACTGGAGCGATCGCTCCACTGAAATTACCCGAAAAACAGAAGAATGTAATCGGCCTGGCTGTTATCAAGAAGGATCGTTGCCTGCCCTTTGCCAAGGGTATTGAATGTCTGGTCTGTGAAGAGCACTGTCCTACGGGCGAAAAAGCGATTGTCATGGAGGAGAAAGACGTGCTGGTCGTTGGAGAGATGCGTCGCCTCAAGTTCCCCAGGATAGTCGATAAACTCTGCATCGGTTGCGGTATCTGCGAGACCAGGTGCCCGGTGGAAGGCGCTAGTGCCGTCCGTGTCATCAACGAGGGCGAGAGTCGCCGTAAGAGAAGCGAACTCCTTGCCAGTCCTTATGGCTGAGAGTCAAGAATATGAAACATCTACTGCAAGGCTTTTTGCTGCTGCTACTGATTTCTACGGTGTCGGCTGATTCGGGCATTATCCAAATCGGTAACTTTGCGGAATCCGGCTTGGATGGCTGGTCCGAAAAAATCTTTAAAGGTGAGACGGAATACCTCATAATTGAAGATGCGGGGCAAAAAGTACTCCGGGCCAACAGCCAGGGCACTGCCTCAGGGCTTGTTTTTGAAACCGAATATGATCCAAAGGAATACCCTTTTTTGTCCTGGCGCTGGAAAGTTGCCAATACCCTTGTCAAGGGCGACAGTCGCACCAAAGCTGGCGATGATTACGCGGCCAGAATTTACGTGGTCTTCCCACACTGGTTTTTCCCGAAGACCAGAACGCTCAACTACATCTGGGCCAACCGTTTGCCCAAGGAGTCTGTCCAGAGTAACGCTTACCTGAGCAATGCCGTAATGATCGCTGTGGAGAGTGGTGGTGAGAATGTCGGTGCATGGGTGTCGGTGCGACGTAATGTCATCGATGACTACCGTCGGGCTTTTGACGAGGATCCGCCAGCAATTGGTGCGATTGCCATTATGACCGATACCGATAACACCGGCGAATCTGCTGTCGCCTGGTACAGTGAGATTGTGGCCAGTCGGAAATAGCAGTTTCCTGCATATAGAGCAGCTATTTCTGTTAAGCTAGATCGTAATGACAGACAATTCTGTTTTTTGCCGCTATAATTAGACCGTGAATTGATTGATCCCCGATGTCTGCTATCTTTGGCAGTATCCTGAGGTAATGGAGGTTCTTATGTCGCTGGTTAAAACCTGGTACACCACCGAAACTGCTGCAGACAAGTTTGGAATTAAAATGGCGACGTTGATGGCGTGGGTTGAAGAAGGGCTGGTAAGGGCTGAGAAGGAAGGCGATAAGGTCCTGCGGGTGAACATTGATGATGTGCGCATCGAAGTGGAAACGATGGTGAACCGAGCCTGATTCCACGTTTTGGAATCACCTGAAAGGTAATAATCGAGATTTGATCAGGCAAAGGTTGTCCGGTCGCGCTGTCTGTATAGTTTTGCAATTGTGGCCATCTGGCAAAGGGTGGCCATTTTCTTATACGTCAAGGACAGCTAGAATCCCGCACTTTGACCAATCTGAGCACCATAGAACAATGTGGTCTTATAAATAAGACAGAAATCTTTACCTGACTGACATTATGACGTAGATTGATGCCTTATTCGATGTGTACCATGGGGGTAGCGATGATCAATAGAATTTTCCTGGTTTTTAGCATCTGTATCTTTTTGTCTTCAGCGGGCCATGCAAGGGAAACCTTGATCATTGCCGGTGCAGGCCCCTCTACGAATATTGTCACGCTTTTTTTCCAGAACTTTGCCAAGCAGCCTTCGGCGCAAAATTACGAGTTTGTCGTACCGCAGGAATCAATCAAACAAGCCGGCGGAGTTAGACACTCTTTTAGTAATCTCTTTGGACGAACAGGGCGCCCCCTCAATCTCGCAGAGCTTAATTACAATCGGAAAGAGATATTTTTGGCGACTATGCCGATTTCCATAGCCACGGGCCATGGAGTTCATATCTCAAGCATGTCAATGCGCCAGTTGCAAGAGGTTTTTCAGGGCCACATCACCAACTGGAAGACGTTTGGTGGCACGGACGAGGAAATCATTACCGTTGGCCGAGAACCGACAGAAGCCCTCTTTACCGAATTGAAACGATACTACACCTTTTTCAGGAAGCCCGAATTTGACTTGATTCTGAATAAAGACAATGAAGTTTACGAATTTCTCAAATCACCTGCGGGTGCCTTTGCCATCTCTTTTGGTGCAAAGGTCAATTTGAGCAGTTTAAATTTAATAACTATCGAGGAAGAGCTGAATGCAGGTGTGCGTTTAGGTTTGGTATATGACAAAAAGAACGAAGAACACCCGCTGGTCTTGGCAGTCAAAGAATATGCTCAAAGTGATGAGTGGAAAAAAATTGTAAAAACTTCTGGTGCGTACCCAGTGGAATAAACAGTGGAATAAACAGCTGCAGCGCAACCTCTCTTGTAAATCACAATCTTTACAACAATTAAGCCCCAACCGTGTTCCACGGGTTGGGGCTTTCCTCTAAGTGCTGATGCAAGTCGGTTCTCTGATTATCTGGGGATATTTAGGATGCGAGAAAAAGCCTTTGTGCAAGACGTGTCGTCGGTGCACAGGGGTTTTTGTGGATCTGATGTTTTTCCCTCAGCAGCTACCGCCGCAATCGCAACTTGGCTCCTCGCCGGTTAACCAGCCGTTGATGATTGCGCCGGCACAGCCAGCACCTGCTTTCACTGACAAGGCTTCGACCGGGCAGTTGCCAGCACAAGCCCCGCACTCGATGCATGCGTCACGATCAACAAGCTGTGCTTTGCGTTCCTCGATTGTAAATACGCCATGTGGGCAGACCACAGTACACATGCCGCAGCCGATACATTTCTCTGTATCGAGTTGCAGGGTAACAACATTTTCAAGATAACGTAACGATGACATATCTTATGCCCTTTGCTTTTTCAAAAGACTGAAGCAATCCAACAGAATCCACCAACCAGCAACGTCGCCGCCTGAGCGGGGATCGCCTGGCGCATCTCTTTTTCTACACCCGATGGTGAGGTGAAGGTTGATGACCCGGTAAAGTGCATGGCACACCATGAAGAGACGGCAGAAACCGCCAGCAGCAGGGCCAGAGAGTTTAGCCAGCCAAGTGATGTAAAAAAGAGCAAGACTCCGATAACACCGGTTGCAAGGCCAGCTACGGCACCCTTCAGGGCAAAAGCGCG
>JAGXHM010000023.1 GCA_024636155.1 Deltaproteobacteria bacterium | reverse complement strand
GTTTTGGATTCCAGTAGTCCGGGTCGGCAAAGAGGTATCCGTCCAGCTTGCCGGTGGGATCGAAGGCTGGCATCTTCTTAATCTTGTCAGTTAATGCAACCTTGGTCGGATCGAGGCTGGGCGGGTAATTCTGACCTTCGGCCACAGCGATGGCTGCCGCAGGCTCCAACATGAAATTGAGCAACTGCTGAGCGACTTTCATATCTGTCCCTTTGAGGACGAAGAGATATTCCATCCACGAATAGGTGCCCTTGGGAGAGAGATAGCCAATCGGGTGGCCTTCCTGTTGCAGTGCCGCGACCCGTCCGGACCAGGCGACGGTAGCGTAGATCTCCTCGTTGGCTAGCAGACTCATCAGCTCGGCGCCGGAACTCCAGTACTTTTTGATCAGGTCACGCTGCTCACGCAGTGCCGCCCACACGGCTTTAATGTCGGTGATATTGTTGGGGCTCTGACCGGTATGCAGCGCCGCGTACCAAACGTTGGTGCGGAAGTCGCCGCCCCAGCTCCCCAGCTTGCCTTCCAAGGATTTATCCCACAACAGTGAGGCACCGAGTTTTTCAGCCTTCTCCTTGCTGATCTGAGTGGTGTTGTAAGCGATACCGGTCTGCCCCAGGTCGTAGGGGACTGCCGAAAGGGTGCCCTTGGTGATCCCCCGCAGAGGATTGATCATAGACTCCATTACATTTTTCAGGTTGGGGATTTTCGATTCATCGAGTACCGAAGCAAACCCCAGCTCTGTGTAGCGGGCATAGTCGAAAACCGCACTGAGGTGCGCGATATTGAACTCTCCGCCAGGTGGGTAGGAAGCTTTGACGCGTGTCAGGTAGGCGTTCATGTCGCCAAATTCACCGTCGATGACCTTGATCCCGGTCGCGTCGGTAAAGGGTTTGAAAGCGTACTTGCGGAAGGCCTCTGAAGTCGAGCCGCCCCAACCGTCGAAGCGGATGGAGTCCGCCGCCCAGACGTTCTTGACGGCACCGCCGAAGGGAGAACCGACCAATCCCAAGGTTGCACCTGCCAAGCCGAGGTATTTGAGAAAATGCCGCCGACTGATTTCGCCATTCTTGTACGCCTCATAGACCCGATCCAGCTTTTCCTTCGTCACGATGGACATCGCGTTCTCCTTTCAGTTGGTAGTTAAAAAACGATTACTTTTCCTTTGAAAATTTGCGGGACAGATAGCCCGCCAATAAGGGGGTGGCAACGGTCAGTACGATCATCACAGCACCCAAGGCATTGATCTCCGGGCTGATGGAATTTCTTAACATGCTGAATATTTTCACCGGGACGGTCTGGTTCTGCGCCGAGGCCCAGAAAAGGGTCGCAGTGATGTCATCAAAAGAGATGGTGAAAGAAAACAGGGCACCAGCGAGGACAGCAGGGAGCAGAAGGGGGAAAGTGACCTCCCTGAAGGTCTGAAAAGGGTTGGCTCCCAGACACTTTGCCGCCTCTTCATAATCTTTGCGGATGCCACCCAGCCGGGCCTGGACGATCAACAGCACATAAGGCAAGGTCAATACCACGTGGCCGACCACCAGCAGGGCGAAACTTTTAGGCATCTGCAGAAAACGCAGGAAAAGCAGTAGCGCAACGCCCAGAACCACTTCCGGGATCATGATCGGTGCGAGCAGCATGGTATTAATAGTGTTTTTGCCGGGGAACTCAAAGCGGATAAACGCCAGAGAGGCAAGAATCCCGATGGTAGTGGAGACCAGTGCCGTCAGCGCGCCCAGAATCAGGGAGTTTTTAAACGCGTCGATGATTGAGCTGTTATGCGCCAATTTGATGAACCAGCGCAGACTGACACCCTCCATGGGGAAGATACCGAATTGCTTGGGATTGAAGGCCAGCACGATGACCACGACAATGGGGGTAAAAAGAAACAGGTAGACGAGAATCGTGTAAAGCTTGATCAATGTCCATCCCGGTGAAAAGCTTTTCATAGCTCATTTACCCTGTAAACTTTTGAAGATCTGGTTGATCCCCAGATAACGGTTGTAGGTCCACACGATCACGAACAAGAGAGAGAGCAGAATCACACTAATGGCGGAACCAAACGGCCAGTCCAGCGTGCCGACCACCCGTTTGTAAATAAGATTGGCGATCATATCGTCGCCCGGACCGCCCAGAATCATCGGCGGCAGATAGGTGCCAGCTGTCAGCACGAAAACCAGCAGGCAACCGGCACTAACGCCGGGTAGACTCAAAGGGAGGGTGACCTCACGAAACGCCTGCCATTCAGTACAACCCATGCAGCGCGCAGCTTCGAGCAGGCTTTTGTCGATGCCTTCCAGGCTGACGTAAATATTCAACATCATGAAGGGCAGCAGATACATGAGCAACCCCATGAGGACACTGAACTCATTGTACAGCATGGGGATAGGTGCCTGGATCAGGCCGATTTTCAGCAGGAAATGGTTGATCAGTCCCGAATCACCCATGATGTTGATCCAACTCATGGTGCGGATGATGAAACTGACCCAGAACGGCAGCATTATAAGCAGCAAGAAAACCTGTTTAAAGCGGCTTTCACTGCGGTAGAAAAAATAGGCAGGGATATAGCCCATGACAACACATATTATGACGCTTTCAAAGGCGATGCGCAGGGTGCGGAGGAGGATTTCCGGATAGAAAAAGTCTGCGAAGAATTTGGCGTAATTTCCGAACTGGAAGGCGGGAATGTCTGCACCGCTGGGAGCGCGCAGCCAGAAGCTGTATACAACGATAAAGCAAACCGGTATGATCAGAAGAAAAAAAACGGCACTTATCGATGGGGCAAGTAGTGCCCATGGTTTCCATTTGACTGACTTCATAGGCGTCCCTCCTTGTCGGGGGAGTTTATCCGAAGTATCTTGACTCAAAATGGCTCAGCGATACTTGCTCGCCCTGGTAATCAGGTTTACTCCCCAGCAAAGCTGAAAAAATGCACTCGAATCAAGATAACAGTGTTCTACATACACCTGAAAGGCTATATTTAATAAAATGGGATGTCAAGGAGCGCTTTAAATTATGTGGAGTGATGGAAAACCTTACAACCTGAGTTTTAGCTCAAACCTTCTTAACAAACTCCGATTTCAACTTCATCGGCCCAATACCGTCAATTTTACAATCGATATCGTGATCGCCATCAACCAGACGGATGTTTTTGACTTTCATGCCGACCTTAACAACCAGAGATGACCCCTTAACCTTGAGGTCTTTGATCACGGTAACTGTATCACCGTCACTCAAGACATTACCGTTGGCATCTTTGATAACCTTCGCCTCCTCAACGCCCTCTTTAGGTGTATTCATGCTCCATTCCTGGCCACATTCAGGGCAAACGTACAGCTCTCTATCTTCGTAGGTATATTCTGATCCGCATTCCGGACATTCAGGTAAATCACTCATATTGTTTCCTTAATTTGTTTCTGTCCGGAAACCGCTCTTTTCCGCAATCTCAGCGTCAATCTGCGCATTTGATTGTGCGGCGTAAAGTATTACGCCTCCGCTCAAATGCTTGATTTCCTTGATCTTGCGAAAAATTGCTGGCTTCCAAATCAGAAACCACATTGTTGATAATTCGCATTATAATAGTTTTATTTCTCTTCTACCGCCCCACCCGCTTGCTTCCACGCTTCAAAGCCGCCATCGATATGGCATACATTTTTCAACCCCATACGCTGTGCAATATCAGCCGCCAGAGCGGAACGCCAACCAAGGTTGCAATAGAAGATAAAACGTTTATCCTCACCAAAAATCTTGTTGTAGTAAGGGCTTTCCTGGTCGATCCAGAATTCCAGCAGACCGCGCGGACAATGGAAGGCTTGCGGAATTTTCCCTTCGCGCTTCACTTCACGGACATCACGCAGGTCAACAAATACCACATTATTCGATATCGACTCTTTAAGCGCCGCTACTGCTGAAATGGTCTCAATACGTTTTTCAGCGTCAGCGACCAACTCTTTGAACCCGATTTTTTCTGTCATAAATCCTCCACGAATTGATTACCAGAGACAATATAACAGAAAAATCACCTTGAGAAAGTGCGGCTTTGGGTGCGGGGCCAAAAAATCATGCCTGGTTTGCCCTTGCCGCTCTTTGACTCAAAAACGGCCAGACTTCAGCCACAATCATACCGACAACAATCATGGCGCCACCAAACCAACCGATGGTTGTCAAACGGTCTCCGGCCAACCAGACCGAGAAAATTGCTGCAAATACTGGCTCGAGGGTGTAGATCAGGGCAGCCCTGGTCGGCGTCGTTCGATTCTGGAATGTGGTCATGGCCCAGAATGCGTAGGCTGTTGCAAAGACAGCAGTGATAGCAAAGGCGAAAATCAGTGAACTGGTCCATTGCTGGGGCCATGAGGTCGGTTCAAAGGCAAGGCTACCGATACAGCCGAGCAGAGCCATGGTCGCAATCTGGACAAAAGTCAGGGCACGAGCATCATACCCCTTGGTAAAAGCATCAAGACCTATGATATGCAGAGCAACAAAGACCGAACAGATCACGACCAGAAAATCACCAAAATTGACCGTCCAGGGTGTATGCCAGGTCAACAGGAAGAGGCCAAGCAAAGCCAGACCGACACCGATCTTTGAGCCAAAGGCTGCCGGCTTTTTCAAGATGGGGCCAGCCATCAAAGGCACCCACACCACACCGAGGCCGGTCAGAAAACCGGCATTGGCCGAAGAGGTCCGTTCCAGGCCAAAAGTCTGAAAGAGATATGATGCAAAGAGCAAGGTGCCGAGCAGAATGCCGAGTCGCCAACCACGTCGATCAAGAGACGCGACTCTAGTGCGCCCGGCGATAAACGCCAGAAGGATTGCGGCCATGGCAAATCGCACCCACAGAAAGGCCATAACCGGCATCTCTATGATCGCATCTTTGACAATTGGAAAAGTCGCACCCCAGAAGAGTGTGACGGTGGCCAGCATAAATTCGGCGTGAAACTGCCGTTTGTTCTTTTGATCCATGTATACCTGCCCCTAAAAAAGCATAAGTTCACAATTTCAGGCACCGTAAAACGTGTTAGAGCCTTGTTTCAGGCGAAGCCGCTATGGTATAAGCAGAATTGGCTTTATTCAATTGTTTTCTTAAAGCAGAATCGAGGGAAATATATGAGTCGTGGCAAGCGTGAACCTATCGAAGTTATTTGCCCGAAATGTCGTTACACAGAGATTGTTTATCTCCCCGTTGAAAACTTGCCTCTCTGCCCACAATGCAACATCCGAATGTCAATTTCAGAACTTCTCGACGAAGGAAAATCTTATTAGTTAATCAGCGCCGAACAATTCGGCAGATCTTTCACTGTAATTTATCAAGGAGAAACGAACATGAGACAAGTCAAACTTCTGATTGCCTGCCTGCTGGCCCTTTGTGTTGTACTGCCCGGTGTTGCTGCTGCAGACACCCTCGACGAGATCCTTGAGCGCGGGACCTTGCGTGTCGGTATGGAGCCAGGCTACATGCCCTTCGAAATGACGAACAAAAAAGGTGAGATCATCGGTTTTGACGTCGACATGGCCAAGCGTATGGCAAAAGCCATGGGGGTTGAACTTGAACTTGTCAGCACTGCATGGGACGGCATCATCCCTGCTCTGATTACCAAAAAATTCGACATTATCATGAGCGGCATGACTTTAACTCAAGAGCGCAACATGAAAATTGGTTTCGCTACTCCTTATATCGTTATCGGCCAAAGCATTCTGGTTGACAAGAAGCTTGCTGACGAAATCAAGTCTTACAAAGACCTGAATAACAAGAAGTACAAAGTGGCCTCCAAGCTTGGCACCACCGGTGAGCAAGCCACCAAGCGTATGATTCCTAACTCCACATATATTTCCTTCGAAACAGAGCAGGAAGGCGTTATGGATCTGCTCAACGGCAAGGTTGATGCTTTTGTCTACGACCTCCCTTTCAACGCCATAGCTTTTGCTGAAAAAGGCCAGGAGAAACTTGTCCTGCTTGACGAGCCTTTTACTTACGAGCCTCTGGCCTGGGCTGTCAACAAAGGCAATGCTGACTTGATAAACTGGCTGGACAACTTCCTGATTCAGGCCAAGAATGACGGTACCTACGACAAGATCTACAAAAAATGGTTCTTGAGCGACGAATGGCTTAGAGAACTTCAATAACACGATCTGACCATGGCGGGGCCGTTTTATCATGAATAGCCCCGCCATCTTCTTGTCTGGACTTAACGCAGGGATTAAACATTGATCACAAACAAAACCATTTGGCCCTGGCACCTTCTGACTGTCACCATCCTCTTTATGCTGTGCGCCGGACTCTGGGTCGCCACCAAGAAGATTGATTATACCTGGCGCTGGAACCGAGTCCCGCAGTACTTCCTTTACAATGATGAGACGATGGTGTCGATCCCTTTCGATGGTCGCGTCACCTCAATATCTGATCTTGGGGATAGTTCACAGATCAAAGTCATCAGTGAACAGGGTGAAGAGAAGATTTACACCGTTAACAGCGATGCCATTCAGGTCAATGTCGATGAGGATCTTTTCCAGGGTGACTACCTTGGCGCTACATTCGAATGGCGCGCTGGCCCTCTTCTGGTTGGTTTGTGGACCACGCTCTGGCTCTCGGCAGTCGCAAGTGTTTTCGGCATGATTATAGGTTTGGTTACGGGCTTATGCCGGGTTTCCAATAACCCAACGCTGCGTGGCCTCTCAATCACCTATATTGAGTTGATTCGCGGCACCCCTCTGCTGGTACAAATTTTCATCTTCTACTTCTTCCTTGGCACTGTCCTTGATATCAGTCGCATTGTCGCTGGCATCAGTGCTCTGGCAATTTTTGCCGGTGCTTACGTCGCAGAGATTATCCGCGCCGGTATCCAGTCGATCCCCAAGGGGCAGATGGAAGCCGCCCGCTCACTCGGCATGACCGTCCCCCAGGCGATGGTCTATATTATCCTGCCTCAGGCATTTAAACGCACCCTGCCCCCATTGGCAGGCCAATTCATCAGCCTGATCAAGGATTCATCACTGGTTTCGATTATCGCTATTACTGATCTCACCAAAAGTGGCCGTGAGGTGATTACCTCGACATTCGCTACCTTTGAGATCTGGTTTGTCGTCGCTTTCCTATATCTGATGCTGACGTCGGTACTGTCCCAGTTTGTTGCCTGGGTGGAACGGAGGCTTGCAATCAGTGATTAAAACAGTTGACCTTAAAAAGACATTTGTTGGACGTGATCAGATTGTTCACGCTGTCGATGGTGTTACAGCTCATATTGCTCCGAGTGAGGTTGTCGTTATCATCGGACCGTCCGGCTCAGGAAAATCGACTTACCTGCGCTGTTTGAATGGTTTGGAGACCTTAACCTCCGGGCAAATCGTGATCGATGGTGTTGATCTGACAGCCAAGAAGACCGACCTCAGCCTGGTTCGCCGGGAAGTCGGCATGGTTTTCCAGCAATTCAACCTTTTCCCGCACAAAACAGTTCTGCAGAACATCGTCCTGGCTCAGCAAGTGGTCCGCAAACGTAAAGATGCAGAGGCCGAGGAGAAAGGCCGCATGCTGTTGCAAAAAGTCGGCATTTCGGAGAAAGAAAACGAATACCCTATTCGCCTGTCCGGGGGTCAGCAGCAACGTGTAGCCATCGCTCGGGCCCTGGCTATGGATCCAAAGATCATGCTCTTTGATGAACCAACCAGTGCGTTGGATCCGGAGATGGTTGGTGAAGTTCTCGAAGTTATGAAGCAGTTAGCCCGTGAAGGCATGACGATGGTTGTTGTCACTCACGAGATGGGCTTTGCCCGCGAAGTCGCTGACAGAGTCCTCTTTATGGACCAGGGGAAACTCGTTGAAGAAGGCACTCCGGAACATTTCTTTACTGCACCTCAGGAAGAACGGACCAAGGTTTTCTTAAGACAGGTTCTTTAAGGTATAAAGTAACTCTTCAACTCTAAGGGCGCTTTCGGGTGTCCTTTTTTATGCAATGCAAGTTCTGTCTTTACAGAGACTCAACGTTGATTATGACTCACGACCACAAACAAATTTTGCGACAAGGCGCATCTGCCGCCTGGCCCATCTGCCTTGGCTACTTTCCTATCGGCCTGGCCCTCGGCGTGCTGGCTCAGAAAGCTGGGCTGCCATGGTGGGCCGTGGCGATGATGTCGGTGATGGTCTTTGCCGGTAGTGCACAGTTTATCTGCGTTGCCATGATTGCCGCTGGAGCTTCAACCCCAGCGATCATACTGACCACCTTTGTTGTCAACCTGCGTCACGTCCTGATGAGTTCGGCCCTGGCAGTCTACCTGCAAGGGGTTAATCGCAAGTTTCTGGCCCTCTATTCCTACGGCGTGACCGATGAGAGTTTTGCCGTCAACCTGACGCGTTTTCGTGACGGGAACTGGGACCGCTGGCGGGCCTTAATAGTCAATCAGCTTGCGAATTCGGTCTGGATTATGGCCACGGTCTGCGGCGCTTTAGTCGGTCAATTTGTTCCTCAAGGTGCTTTAGGAATCGATTACGCCTTAACCGGCATGTTCATCTGCCTGCTGGTTTTCCAACTGCAAGGACGGATCTACATCATCACCGGTCTTTTGGCTGCGGCCCTTTCCATTGCCTGGTACCTGTTGATTCCAGGTGATTCCTACATCGTTGGCGCATCCATGACCGCCGCAACCATCGGCTATCTCTTGAAACGGCACTATCGGAGGGGCAGATGACTTTCAACGATTATCTGTTCCTGTTCGGCGGCATGGGGCTGGCAACCTACCTGCCACGCGCCCTCCCCCTCCTCTATCTGGCACACAAAGAGATGCCGCAATGGTTGATCGACTGGCTCAGCCTGATCCCGGTAGCAATTCTCAGCGCACTGCTCGCACCTTCACTCTTTACCGAGGCCGCGACACGTAGTTTCGCTTTTGGTAAGTTGGAGCTATTGGTGGCCATCCCAACCCTGCTCTTTTCGTTAAAAACACGAAGCCTTGGAGGGACGGTTCTGGTGGGGATGTTGCTTTATTGGATAGGGGGAATGTTTTAGGTTCGAGGTTCGAGGTTCGAGGTTTGAGGTTTGAACTGGTCAATGGGTACTCTGATACATCGACAAACTACGCTAGAAAACATCACTGTAGAAAGGGACTCAAAAGAGTCCCCGGTCTCGCAGAAAACACCGCAGCACAACATAAATCTCATCGTCTTTAGAACTCAGACACCTGGCATAATATGCAGTAGCTCAGACTTGACCTGACACTGATTGTCAGATTTAGTTGTAATCAAAAAGCTGTCAAATTTGATTATTCTTAAAAGTCAGGGGCAGTAAGAATTTCGCATTTTGGCCAATCTGAATGGTTCAGAACGATGCACTAATATAAACAAGAAACTCTCTCCTTTGACCTCGCCTCTTTGCTGATGTAAAAATGACGCTAGTTTCAATATTAACTCTGGCAGGAGCAATGCTGCTATTAGCAATAGCTCCTGGCCCGGGAGTGACAAATCTGCATGAGCTTAACCCACTCAAACATTAAAAAGCTCTACGCTTTCTCCTTCCTGCAGATGAGCCTCTTTCCGATGGCGATCATTACTCTGTTCTGGAAGGACCAGATTGGCTTAAGCCTGACCGAAATCCTGCTGTTACAGGGAATATTCTCCTTTGCAATGGTGATTATGGAGTATCCGTCCGGTTACCTGAGCGACCGGGTCGGGTACCGCGCAGCCCTCAACCTCGCTTCGCTGTTGGGGGTCATCGGTTGGGGTCTCTATACCATCGCTGACTCCTTCACCCAGGTTCTGGTTGCCGAAATTATCCTCGGTTTCTCAATCTCCTTCATCAGCGGTTCGGACAGTGCCCTGCTCTACGAAAGTCTTAAGGACAGCGGGGAGGAACAGCACTACACCCGTTACGAGGGACGAATGAGCGGCTTTGGCCAGATCAGCGAGGCCTGCGGCGCAATCTTTGCGGGGCTACTCTACTTCGCCGCCCCGTTACTCCCTTTTCTGGTTCAGGTTGTTGTCTGGGTGTTGGCCTTTATGTTGAGTCGCACCTTAGTCGAGCCTCAGCGCAAGCTCAAGCCGACAACCAGTCACCTTGCTGAGGCTTGGCGGTCGGCCCGTTACGCGCTACTGGAAAACAAACAGTTACGCTACACCATT
>JAGXHM010000022.1 GCA_024636155.1 Deltaproteobacteria bacterium | reverse complement strand
GTCAACAGGCGGCCAGCATGATCCTGGCCGCTTTACTGCGCAGGGAAAAGTTGGGGGTTGGGTGCACTATCGACACCAGTATTTTTGAGACGATTCTCTCCTGGCAATCGTTTGGTCAGGCAGGGGTGGGTCGTTCGGGGAGAGAGCTTGAGCCAGGGCTAGGTTTGATCACCGGCGGAGTCGCCTGTTACCAGATCTACCGGACGGCTGATGATAAATTCGTCGTACTCGGTGCACTCGAGGAGAAATTCTGGCAGAGCTTTTGTACTGCGGTCGGACGAGCGGAATGGATCGCCAGGCAGCACGAGCCGATGCCACAGACTGCTCTGGTCAATGAGCTGCGGACCCTTTTTGTTACTGCGTCGCGTGACAGCTGGGTGGATCTGCTCGCCGCAACCGACTGTTGCTTTGAGCCATTGCTCGATCCCGAGGAAGTCGCCGGGCATGCGCACGTGATGTCCAGGCAGTTGCTGGAGTCTGCGCAAGGCAAAGCTTTGCCCACCGAGATTCGCTTCCCGGTCAGAATGAATGGCAAAGTTGCCCGGCAACGTAAGCCTCTACGTGAAGTTTCTGTTGAAGCGACTGTTGCTGAATGGCAAGTGAGCCAGGAGCAGATCAGTTGCTGCAAAAGTAAATCGCTGTAAACTCCAAGATAAAGTGTCACCAACGCAACACCTGTGAACCGGATTCACGGCGATAACTTTTGTTAAACAGCTGTCGCAGCCCTTCGTTGGCGCTGTAAAAGTTGAATTTTCTCGCTGAATATCAAGAAGAACAGCTAACTAGTGTCCATCCGGAAACTCCGGATGGGTGCCGTGGAAGTTTCTGATTTGGAAACCAGCAATTTTTCGCAAGGTCAAGGAAATCAGGCATTTGAGCGGAGGCGTAGCACTTTACGCCGCACAATCAAATGTGCAGATTGACGCAGAGATTGCGGAAAAGGGCGGTTTCCGGACAGAAACTAACTATGCATGTCACAATGACTCTGAAAAGTTGTTTGGTATCTTCCTTGCTCTATAGTGCTGACAGGCTCACCTGCTGACTACGAAAGGAACAGCTTCTTACGGTGTTGACCACTCACTAAGGAACAAATAATCCCAACCCTCGGGAAGGAGAACGAACCTATGCAGGACGTCTTTGTTATTGAAGCCTATCGAACCTCTTTTGGCAGCTTTGGAGGAGTTCTCGCCGACGTGTCGGCACCCCATCTGGCGGCCCCGGTCGTCAAGCAACTGCTCGAGGCCAGTGGTCTCAAGGGCGATGATGTCGATCAGTTTATTGCCGGGCAGGTTCTTACCGGCGGAGCAGGGCAAGCACCGGCACGCCAGGCGATGCGTTTTGCTGGCCTTCCCGACACAGTTCCTGCTCTGACGATTAACAAGGTTTGCGGTAGCGGTCTGAAGGCCGTCATGCTTGGCGCCGATGCCATTCGCCTTGGTGACTCCGGGATCGTCATTGCTGGCGGTATGGAAAACATGTCGCTTGCTCCCTATGTTTTGCCCGCGCTCCGCAATGGTCAGAGAATGGGGCATGCGCAGGCCCTCGACCTGATGGTCTATGATGGTCTGACTGATCCTTTTAGCGGACGCCACATGGGTGAGGTTGCTGAAGTTCGGGTCGATGTGCATGAATTTTCACGGGAAGAGCAGGATGCTTATGCCATACGTTCTTACCAACGCGCTCAGCGGGCGGTAAAAGACGGGTTGTTCGCTGAAGAGATCGTGCCGGTGGTTAAATCGACCCGCAAAGGCGAGGTGACGGTCAGTGAGGACGAAGAGCCGTTCAGGGTTGATCTGGATCGAGTGAGCAGTTTGCGTCCAGCCTTTAAAAAGGACGGTACGATTACGGCCGCCAATGCCTCGACCATCAACGATGGCGCGGCTTTTCTGCTCTTGGCCGGAGCCGAGGCGGTTCAACGTCACGGCCTGAAGCCGCGCGCAAAGATTGTCGGAATGTCCACCCAAAGTCTGCATCCGGATCTTTACCCGGACGCACCGGTCGGCGCTATTGAAAAGGCCTGTGCTAACGCCGGGTTGACCCCGGAAGACATCGGTCTTTTTGAAATCAACGAAGCGTTTGCCCTGGTGACTATGATCGCCATCAAGGATCTCGGCCTTGATGCCGAGCGGGTTAATGTCAATGGCGGCGCGGTCGCTATCGGTCATCCGATCGGCGCCAGTGGAGCACGACTGGCGACAACCTTGATCCATGAAATGCAACGACGCAATGAGCGTTATGGCCTGGCCACCCTCTGTATTGGCGGCGGCGAAGCGGTGGCGGTGGTCTTCGAGCGTGTGAATCAACTTTAAGGTCATGGTGCTGGGTGAAAGGCTAAAGCTCAACGCAAAGACGCAAAGACGCAAAGACGCAAAGTTCTTAGGTTTTACAATTTTTTTCGGTTTCCTTCGTGTCTTTCCCTGTTTTTCTTTGCGTCTTGAGTGAGCATAGCGAACGGGCGTTTAAATGGTTTTTGTTAACCAAGGAGAGCAAGAATGAAAATAGAAAAAATCATGGTGATCGGTGCCGGCCAGATGGGCGGCGGGATTGCCCAGGTGGCAGCCCAAGCTGGGTTGACAGTAGTGCTTAATGATATAGACGCGGCCTTTATCGATAAACGGGTGGCGTTTATCGACAAGACGTTGTCACGCAACGTTGAGAAAGGCAGGATTACTGAGGACGAGAAGCAGGCGGCTCTCGCCAGACTGATCCCGTCTACTGATCTGCAAGACGCCGCTGATGTCGATTTTGTGGTAGAGGCGGCCAGTGAAAAAATGGAGATCAAGGCACAGATTTTCCGCAAACTCGACGAAATAGCTCGCCCTGGTGTGATCCTGGCGACCAACACTTCATCGTTACCAATTACTGAAATTGCCGCCGTGACCAGTCGTCCCGAGAGTGTGATCGGTATGCATTTTATGAATCCGGTGCCGGTCATGACTCTGGTCGAGATCATCCGCGGTATTGCGACCAGCGACGAGGTCTACCAAGTGGTTGAGAACCTCGCTAAAGACATGGGAAAAACGCCGGTGGAGGTCAACGACTATCCTGGTTTTATCTCCAACCGTTTGCTGATGCCGATGATTAACGAAGCGATCTACTGTGTTTATGAAGGAGTTGCTGAGCCGGAGGCGATCGACCAAGTGATGAAACTGGGGATGAACCATCCGATGGGACCACTCACTTTGGCCGATTTTATCGGCCTCGACACCTGTCTGGCGATTATGGAAGTCCTTTATGAAGGCTTTGCCGACAGCAAATATCGTCCCTGTCCGCTACTGCGCAAAATGGTTAAAGCTGGCTGGCTTGGCAAGAAGAGCGGCAAGGGTTTTTACGTTTACTAATTATTTTGGAGGATGCAGATATGAGTTTTAACAACCTTTTGATCGAGATTACAGATGGAACCGCTATTGTCACGGTTAATCGCCCCGCAGCTCTCAATGCCCTGACCGTAGAAGTTCTTGAGGAACTCTCCGCTGCTTTTGCTGAGTTGACGCAAGACGCGTCCGTAGCCTGCGTGATCTTGACCGGTAGCGGCGCCAAGGCCTTTGTTGCTGGCGCGGATATTGCCGCTATGCAATCTCTCGATGCAGTGTCCGCAGGTTTTTTTGCCCGACTCGGACATGACGTTCTCAATGTTATCGAGAATTTCCCCAAACCGGTGATCGCGGCCGTTAACGGTTTTGCCCTCGGTGGCGGCTGTGAACTGGCAATGGCTTGTGACATCAGAATCGTTGCGGAAAATGCCCGTTTCGGTCAGCCAGAAGTTAATCTCGGAGTTATTCCCGGTTTTGGCGGAACCCTGCGTCTTGCCAGGTTGGTCGGAAAAGGGCGTGCCAAGGAACTGATCTTTACCGGCGACATGATCAATGCCCAAGAAGCTTACCGTATTGGTCTTGCCAATAAGGTCGTTGCGGCCGAAGAACTTCTTGCCACAGCGCGCGACATGGCGACAAAGATTGCTACCAAGGCGCCGATTGCCTTGCGCTTCGCCAAAGAAGCAATCGACAACGGCCTGGAAATGGACCTGGATCGCGCTGGTCGGTTTGAGTCAAACTTGTTCGGGCTTTGTTTTGCCACTGCAGACCAGAAAGAAGGCATGCAGGCGTTTCTGGACAAACGGCCAGCAAAGTTTGTCGGTCGTTAGCTGTTTCAGAGAGTCTTATGAAAGGAAAGTTCACCGATGTTTCTTGATCTTAACGAAGAGCAGAATCTGATTCGCGAGACCGCACGTGAGTTTACCGAAGCGGTCCTTGCTCCAGTTGCCGCTGCACTTGACCGGGGCGAGGAGCAGAACCTGTTTCTCGCCAACCTGAAAAAGTTAGCTGAACTCGGCTTTATGGGTCTGAATGTCAAGGCCGACTATGGTGGCTCCGAAGCTGGCGTGATTGCTTTCAGTGTTGCCTTGACCGAAATTGCACGGGCTTGCGCCTCGACGGCGGTCACCGTTTCAGTCAACAACATGGTTTGCGAAGTGATCCAGGCGGTTGGCACAGAAGAACAACGCCAGAATTACATCCCTAAAATCTGTGGCGGCGAATATCTGGCCGGAGCCTTTGCCTTGACCGAAGCCGGAGCTGGCTCTGATCCGGCGGCAATGGCCACCGTTGCCGTTCGGGATGGCGATGACTGGATTCTCAACGGCAACAAGATTTTTACCACCAGCGCGCCCTACGCCGGAGTTTTTGTCGCTTGGGCAGTCACGGATCGTAGCGCCCCAAAAGGCAAAGGCATTAGTTGCTTCCTGGTGGAAGCAGGAACTCCCGGCTGCATTGTCGGCCGCGCTGAAGAAAAAATGGGGCAGCATGCTTCAGCGACCAACGAAGTGCTTTTCCAGGACTGCCGGGTTCCCGCAAGTGCCTTGATGGGCAAGCTCAATGATGGTTTCCGTGTGGCGGTGACTGAGTTGGCCGGTGGCAGGATCGGTATTGGTTCTCTCGCTCTCGGTATTGGTCTGGCTGCCATCGATGCCGCGACCCGCTATGCTCTTGAGCGTAAACAGTTTGGTCAGACCATTAGTAACTTTCAGGCGATTCAGTGGAAGTTTGCTGACGCCACCACTAAACTGGAGGCGGCTCGCCTGCTCTTGATGAATGCCGCGTTTCGCAAGGAGCAGGGCAGACCCTATTCAAAAGAAGCTTCGATGGCCAAACTCTTTGCCAGTGAAGCGGCAAATCGCGCCTGTTACGAAGCCATGCAAATTTTTGGCGGTTACGGTTATACCAATGAATTCCCTGTGGAGCGTTACTGTCGAGATGCGCGGATTACGACAATTTACGAAGGCACGAGTGAAATTCAACGTTTGATCATCGTCAGAGAAATGCTGCGCAGTTATGCCTGAGAGTGAACAATAGAAATCGCAATACTGAACAGTTTTAGAATTATATCATCCAAGGAGGCCGCCCCATGTATTTCCAGCTGACTGAAGAACAAAATCTGATCCGAGAAACAGTTCGTAGCTTTGCCGAAAAGGAGGTGGCTCCATCGGCGACCGAGCGCGATGAGAACGAACGTTTTGACCGGGAACTGATGTTTGACAAAGTCGCAGAACTGGGATTGACCGGTATTGTCTTTCCAGAGGAATACGGCGGAGCCGGTGCCGATTATCTCTGCTATGCGATCGCCGTGGAAGAACTCTCCAGAGTCTGTGCCTCAACCGGGGTCACCTTGTCAGCACACCTGTCACTTGGTGCTAATCCGGTCTGGCTGTTCGGCACCGAAGAGCAAAAGCAGAAATTCCTGATCCCCCTGGCTGAAGGGAGCAAACTCGGTGCTTTCGGTTTGACCGAGACCGGTGCTGGCTCTGACGCTGGCGGCACCAAGACTTTCGCCACACGCGATGGGGATGAATGGGTCCTCAATGGCAGCAAGATATTCATCACCAACGGCGGCGATGCTGAGACGTACATCATCTTTGCCCGGACCGACAAAGAGGCACAGAAGCACCATGGCATCAGTGCCTTTATTGTTGAAAAGGATACGCCTGGCTTCAGTTTCGGCAAGAAGGAAAAGAAAATGGGGATTCGTTCCTCGCTAACCTGTGAGCTGGTCTTTGAAAACTGCAGGATCCCTCTGGACAACCTGCTCGGCAAGGAAGGGGAGGGCTTCAAAATTGCCATGAAGACTCTGGATGGCGGGCGTATCGGGATTGCTGCCCAGGCGCTGGGGATTGCCCAGGGCGCCTACGAGGAAGCTTTGAAGTACGCTCGCGAGCGCAAGCAGTTTGACCAACCGATCGCCAATTTCCAGGCCATTCAGTTTATCCTGGCCGACATGGCTCTGCGTATCGAAGCCTCTCGTCTGCTGGTTTACCAGTCAGCCTGGCGAGCGAGTGCCGGACTCTCCTATGGCAAGGAGTCTGCCATGGCCAAACTCAGTGCTTCTGAGACGGCCATGTGGGTTACCACCAAGGCGGTTCAGGTTCACGGTGGGTACGGTTATACCCGTGAGTTTCCGGTTGAAAGAATGATGCGCGATGCCAAGATCACCGAAATCTACGAGGGCACCAGTGAAGTGCAAAGAGTCGTGATCAGTTCGATCGTAACTCGAGGTTGAGTTGTGTCGGGATTGTCGATAACCAGATTGCGAAGGTCATAAAAGGATTGGATGATATGGACGCAAAATTGGATGAAGGGGTTGCTTTGCTACAGACTCTGAGCAAGGAAGAATTGATTGCAATTATCGTTGATGATGCCAAGAACTGGCTCGCTCATGACGGTCTCTGGTTCCAGGCGGTCGATCAGAAGTATGGCATGGAGACTGCGATCGAAATCGACCGCATGGCCTGGGAACATTTTACCGTGGTTGAAGCCAAGCGGATTATGTCTCGTCTTGGCCTTGAGCCAGGTGGTGGTATTCCTGCCTTGGTCGAGTGCCTCAAACATCGTCTCTATGCACGTCTCAACTTGCAGGAATCAATTGAAGTTACTGACACACGAGCGGTTTTCCGCATGGTTGATTGCCGGGTTCAGTCGACCCGTAAACGTAAGGGATTGCCTGATTTCCCCTGCAAATCGGTAGGTGTCGTCGAATATGCCGGCTTTGCCCGTACCATCGATCCCCGTATCGAAACGCGCTGTATTGCCTGTCCCCCTGATCCGCATCCTGACGATTTCTGGTGCGCGTGGGAATTTGTGTTGAATGTTTGAGTACCTCTTGTCAGGGGTGGGTCACGGTTGTCCTGTTTACGTTGAGACCAAGAACGTTGCTTTTGTTTACATTGCTTATCCTTTAGGTTGTCGGTTGACCGTGATTACTAAGAATAAATATTAGCAAAATCAGTATCTTGTGGTTCTTGTGCCGGAATGGCCATAAAATGGCAGTGCTTGGTATCAGCCTTGCAAACATAGCATTTAATGACTTTCAGCCTAATTTAATACAAGCTGTCACGGAGTGAATCTATGGAGTCCTATCCGAGTTTGAACTTCCTGTTGGGAGATACAGTCGACCTGTTACGCGAAACAGTGCGCGATTTTTCCCAAGTAGAAATTGCCCCGCGCGCGGCCGAAATTGATCAGAACAATGAATTCCCGTCGGATCTGTGGCGCAAGATGGGAGATCTCGGTTTGCTGGGCATCACTGTTGCGGAAGAATATGGTGGTGCCAGTATGGGCTACCTGGAGCATGTAATCGCCATGGAGGAACTCAGCCGGGCTTCGGCTTCGGTCGCCTTGTCTTACGGCGCCCACTCCAATCTTTGTGTCAATCAAATTCATCGTAACGGCAATACCGAGCAGAAGCAGCGATACCTTCCCAAGCTGGTCAGTGGTGAACATGTTGGTGCCCTGGCCATGAGTGAGACAGGCTCAGGATCTGACGTTGTCAGCATGCGTCTGCGAGCCGACAAAGAGGGGGATCGCTACCTGCTCAACGGCAACAAGATGTGGATCACCAACGGGCCGGAAGCTCAAACCCTGGTGGTCTATGCCAAAACCGACATGGATGCCGGGCCACACGGCATCACGGCTTTCATCGTTGAGAAATCTTTTCCGGGGTTTTCTACCTCGCCAAAACTCGACAAACTTGGTATGCGCGGCAGTAACACCTGTGAACTCAATTTTGAGAACTGTGAAGTTCCTGAGGAAAATGTCCTTGGTGAAGTCGGTGAGGGCGTCAAGGTACTGATGAGCGGTCTTGACTACGAGCGCGTGGTTCTATCCGGTGGCCCTCTCGGTATCATGGCTGCCTGCATGGATGTCGTCCTCCCTTATCTGCATGAGCGCAAGCAGTTCGGACATGCCATCGGCGAGTTTCAATTTATGCAAGGAAAGCTTGCGGATATGTACACAACGCTGAATTCATGTCGGGCCTATGTCTATACTGTGGCCCAGGCGATCAGCGGCAAGGGTTCGATCCGGAAAGACGCGGCCGGAGCTATTCTGTTGTCCGCCGAGCAAGCGACCAAAATGGCGCTTGAAGCGATCCAGTGCCTCGGAGGCAACGGATATACGAACGAATATCCGACTGGTCGCTTGCTGAGAGACGCCAAACTTTACGAAATCGGTGCCGGAACCAGTGAAATCAGGCGGATGCTGATCGGGCGCGAATTGTTCAAGCAGACGGCCTGATCCGGTCTCTGGAGAGGATGAAAATATCGGCCATGACGATATTAAAGAGTGCTATCAATACAGCTTCTGAAGAGTTCCGCAATAATGCTGATGCTATGCGTAAACTCAACCAGGACCTTGAAGAGAAAGTCGGGAAGATCCAACTTGGTGGTCCGCTTAAGGCCCGGGAAAAACATGAGGAACGGGGGAAACTGCTGCCGCGCGAGCGGGTTCGCCAACTCCTCGACGTCGGTTCGCCCTTTCTTGAGTTTTCCCAATTTGCAGCTTACGGCATGTACGATGGAGCTGCCCCCGCCGCCGGCATCATTACCGGTATCGGTCGCGTCATGGGCCAAGAGTGTATGGTTGTTGCCAATGATGCTACGGTCAAAGGCGGCACCTACTTCCCACTTACAGTCAAAAAACATCTGCGCGCCCAGGAGATTGCTGCCGAAAACCAGCTGCCTTGCATCTACCTGGTTGATTCGGGTGGTGTCAACTTGCCGGAACAGGATCAGGTTTTTCCTGACCGAGACCATTTCGGTCGAATTTTCTACAATCAAGCCCGACTCTCTTCCAAAGGTGTTCCCCAAATTGCTGTCGTTATGGGGTCTTGTACTGCAGGTGGTGCTTATATGCCGGCCATGGCCGATGAAAGCATTATCGTCAAAGGCAACGGCACCATCTTCCTCGCTGGCCCGCCTTTGGTGAAGGCCGCTACCGGCGAAGTGGTGAGCGCAGAGGATCTCGGCGGGGCAGAAGTACACTGCCGTACGTCCGGGGTCACCGACCACTATGCCGAGAATGACGCTCACGCCCTGGCAACCGCAAGGCGCATTGTCGCAAACCTCAACCGCTGCAAACCAACAAGCCTGGCGATGCTGACACCACGGGAACCCCTCTACGATCCGGCAGAGCTTAACGGCGTGATTTCCGCTGATGTCCGCAAACCCTATGATGTTCGTGAAGTTATCGCCCGCCTCGTTGATGGCAGTGAATTTGATGAGTTCAAGAAGCTCTTTGGTACCACTCTGGTCTGTGGCTTCGCCCGGCTCCATGGCTACCCGGTTGGTATCGTTGCCAACAACGGCATCCTCTTCTCCGAGTCTGCTCTCAAAGGGACCCATTTCATCGAACTTTGTAGCCAGCGCGGTATTCCACTAATTTTCCTGCAGAACATCACCGGCTTCATGGTCGGCAGCAAGTACGAGAGTGGCGGGATCGCCAAGGACGGTGCCAAAATGGTCACAGCCGTCGCCTGCGCAGCAGTTCCGAAGTTCACCGTCATCATTGGTGGCAGCCACGGCGCTGGCAACTACGGTATGTGTGGTCGCGCCTACAGCCCACGCCAACTCTGGGTCTGGCCAAATGCACGGATTTCGGTCATGGGGGGTGAACAGGCTGCCAGCGTCCTAGCTCAGCTCAAACGCGATGGCATGGAGGCTCGGGGAGAAGTCTGGAGCGAGGAGGATGAAATTGCTTTCAAGGCTCCGATCCGCGAGCAATACGACAGTCAGGGACACCCTTACTACGCCAGCGCCCGGATCTGGGACGATGGCATCATCCAACCCTCCGACACCCGGATGGTCCTCAGTCTGGGAATCTCGGCCGCCCTTAACGCCCCCGCAGAAAAAACCACTTTTGGCATTTTCAGGATGTGAACTATGAGCATTGCAGCCCTTATAAGTGAAGTAGACGAGTATGGCCGGGCCACCATTACGCTCAATCGGCCGGAGATACACAACGCTTTTGATGATACCTTGATCAATGCACTGACAGAGGAGCTGAAACGGTTGGAGCGAGATCTCGGCGTAAGGGTCATTATGTTGGCTGCCCGGGGAAAAAGTTTCTCTTCCGGAGCCGACCTGAACTGGATGCGTCGTATGGCTGACTACTCATTTGAGGAAAATCTTAGTGATGCCATGGGGTTGGCTGAGTTGATGAAAACCCTGGCGAATCTCTCGAAACCGACCATCGCCCTGGTACAAGGGGCTGCGATAGGCGGTGGTGTCGGTCTGGTGGCGTGCTGCGATATAGCTCTTGCCTCTGTGGATGCCAGTTTTTGTCTCTCCGAGGTCAAGCTCGGCTTGATACCGGCAGTCATTTCGCCTTACGTTGCTGCGGCGATCGGATCCCGCGCCACACGCCGTTATTTCCTTACTGCTGAGCGCTTCGACGCCACCGAAGCCCACCGGCTCGGCCTGGTGCATGAAGTGCTTCGACTGGACCAACTCGATGCGCGAGCTGAAAAGTTGAGCCGACTGCTATTACAAAACGGGCCACAAGCCATGGCCCTGGTTAAGGCGCTGGTCTCAGAGGTCGCCCTGAGTTATCTGGACGATGATCTGATTGCCGATACTGCTGAACGTATTGCTGAAATCCGTGCTTCTGATGAAGGTCGCGAGGGATTGTCAGCCTACCTGGAGAAGCGTAAGCCTCACTGGGTCAAAGGATGACGCGATGTTCAATAAAATTCTGATTGCCAATCGTGGAGAGATTGCCT
>JAGXHM010000021.1 GCA_024636155.1 Deltaproteobacteria bacterium | reverse complement strand
GCTTAGAAGGCCGTTGCTCTGTCCAGCTGAGCTACTGGCGCTTAAAATGGTCGGGGAGACAGGATTCGAACCTGCGACATCCAGTTCCCAAAACTGGCGCGCTACCAGGCTGCGCCACTCCCCGAAGTTGGATTTTCTAGCATGCAAAAACCAATAAAGCAAGGTTAAACTTGCACCTAATTATTATTGCACGCAAGAAAAAATATTTTAGCGATCATGGATCGGCTCTCAATCATCCTCAAGGCGGAAGCGGACCGGGATGCGGACCTGGCTAGAGACTGCCAACCCCGCACGGGTTGCCGGAGAGAACTGCCAACGACTCACCGTCCGCTTGGCAGTCCGATCCAGGATCCGGTGGCCACAAGATTTTTCTATTCGCAGATCGTCAACCCACCCTTTAGAGGAGACATCAACCAACAGCCAGACCACACCCTCCCAATGTTTCTGTCTTGCCAGGTAGGGATATTCCGGCAAAGGGTTACTGCGATAGTTGGGAACAGCTTCGATCTGAGATTGTGGTGCCGAGACCAAAGTACTGTCGAGCAAACCATCTTCAACGGCTTCCGGTACCATTCTCTCTGTATCCTGCGGCGCCTCATCCAGAGTTGCACCTTTCTCTCCGGGGGCAATATCAAGCTGGCTATCTGCAAACAACTCAGACGAATCATCGGAGGGAACTTCCTGCGGAGCCATGCAGACCATTTCAGCCGACGACGTTATTGCTTTTGATTCTTCCGTTACGACTGGATCCAAAGATTTCTTGGGTAAAACCTTTGCGGCCGATCTTTTAGGGGGTGAAGGCACCGCCTTCTTTGGCGGAGCTACAGGTTGTTTAACTTCTGGGACACGAGGTTTATTGGTAGCAAGAGCCAGGTTTGGCAAAGGCTTGGGCCTCTCCGACAGTACAGTCGAGACAACATCAGTGGCAGGTAGAAAAGAGACAACAACGGGAGTATGGCCCAGGCGAGACTCGGCGGGACTCAACATCCAGTCATAAAAAACCGCGCCGCCATGCAAACTAGCAGAGAGAAGCAGGCATAGGGAAAGTCTGAACAAAGAGGGCAAATTACTGAACATACTCTTGCACCAGTCGAATTAGAGGGCAGCTAAAGGACAAAAACCTAGTAAATCATCACAAACCCCATCGTCTCTCCGAGATTAGGGGATTTAGGTTGACACTGTTTTGTAAAAAAAACAAGAATACAACGTTTTATTTATTTTTATCATCAGTACAAAAAGGGTCAACAATTACTCCATGATTCTCAGAGCCGCCAAAATCCTTGTTTTCATCATATTGACAACGCTGACTACCCTTGCGTTTGCTGCTGAGTCCAGTCCTTCTGAAGTCGCTGCTGTCGGGCAAGAAGTCACCACTACAGAAAGTTCTGTTGAAGACATTCCGACGTTGAAGCAGGTGACAGTGGTGGGGCAGTCTGAAGACCTCCTCTCCGGAGATTCGGAGCTTGCAGGAGACACCCTCCATCTACTCCCCAAGAAGAACAGCAGTCTCACGGGAACCATTACCGTCCTGCCACGAGTCCAGATCGGCGAAGAGCAGCGCACCTCCGAAAACGCCGGAGAGATACTGCCGCCGCTGATTTCCATCTCTGGCGGTCGTGCTTACGAGAACAACTACACCATCGACGGAATGAACCTTAACAGCATCCTGGACCCATTGACCGCCAACAATAATGCTGAGAGCATCAGAGACATTCCAAGTCACCCGCAACGCGGCTTTATTCATCAGGACCTTATCGACAAAGTTACTGTTTATGACAGCAACGTTCCTGCCAAGTACGGTTATTTTGTTGGTGGCGTCATCGACGCAGAGACTCGGCTGCCAGCCCAAGAGCTTGGCGCTCAGATCAATTTTCGAACCACACGAGACTCATGGACGCAGTTTCACATTGACCCTGAGAGAAAAGATCAATTTTACAACTCCACCCAGCAAGACCTGCAGCCACGGTTCAAAAAATACGATGGCGGCTTTGAGCTTGATTTGCCTGTCAGCGAAGAGGTGGGGTTGCTTGCAGCATACAAAATAATCAGATCAGATCTGGAGATTTACAATATCGACCAGTGGCAAAACAATAAAAAAACCCTCGAAAACTACTTCTTAAAATATGTTTGGCTGCCGAATACCCCCTATGAGGTTGAGTTAACAGCCAACTACACTCCCTCCGAGGAAGAATTTTTTATCGACAAGACCAGTAACAGCGACATCACTATTGACCGCGGAGGATACAGCTTTAGTGGCAAGTTGACCGGCGATCTCCAGCTGGGCGTCTTTGAAATCTCCTCGGCTTACCTCACCAACGATAACTCGCGCAAGGCCGAAACCAACCATTATTTCTGGCCAGCGGAGACCCCCTCCAAGAACTGGGGTAATATTTACGATCTACCCTACAGTGCCGAAGGTGGCTACGGCGACATCGACACCGAAGAGGAAAGTCTTCAGATCAAGGTTGACCTTCTGTCCAAGCCCTTGCCAACCGGTTCACTTACGCATACCGTCAATGCCGGATTGGCATTTGATCATGACAGCGCGACGTTCGACCGTAATCAAACGACCTACGAGCACGCCCTGAACAGGGCCGTATCGGACGAAACTGTCATTTGTAATACAAGCGATCCCTCCTGCATTAACAATGAAGTCTACTTCCGCGAAAGACGCGTCTATAGAGTCGAAGACGAAAACGAAACTATGTCCAGCTACGCGGCCTATTTAGATGATCGGATTGACATAGGACCTTTCAGCTTCAGACCTGGAGTGCGTCTGTCCTATGACGACTACATGAAAAACACCGACATTTCATATCGTTTTGCTGGTAGTTGGGATATGTTCAGATATGGTCAAACCATTTTTATCGGTGGCTATAACAGATACTACGGACGCCCTTTATTGACGTATTCGCTGCGTGAAGCCAGGGCGCCTTATCAGCTGCAAACACGCATAAAGGCAACAGACGGCTCAAATACACTGACAGCCTGGGAGGACAGCAAGCACGAGACCTTCTTGAGCTATAAATATTCAGAACTTGACACACCATACTCAGATGAGTGGAACATTGGCATCGCGCAACATCTTTTCGACGGGACGCTGGAAATCAATTATTTGGAACGCGACAATCGGGATCAATTCGCCAAAGAACTGTTCACCACGGCAATCGATGGCAATACACAGCGTGGCTGGGTGCTTAACAATAACGGCTCTAGCAAATACAAAAGTGTCAAGGTCGCCTGGGAACGGAAATGGTTGAAACATTACCTCAACATCAACTACACCTACAGCGATCAGGAATCAAGCAATGAATCTTATGATGACATTTTCAATGAAGATGACCTAGAAGAAGAAGTCTGGTATGAAGGGGGCTTGGTCGCCAGGACTGACCTGCCTCGACTCGACTACAGCCGTGAGCATATGCTGAACATCATCTACACCGGCAGACTCCTCCGGAATCTCACCTTTACGAATGTCACTCGATACTTTGGAGAATACGATGCCAGAGATAGATTAGGTACCTCCGAGAAAATCGCATTGAACATTCCAGACGAATTGAGGCACCTGACCGCATATAAAGCAGTGACCCGACCTGACTACTGGACTTTCGACTGGCGACTTGACTGGGAGAATGCAATATATCGAACCCAGGACATCATCCTTTCTTTGGAAGTCAACAACGTCTTTGATCGCACGCCTCCGGCCGGAGCTTCAGACGACAGCTACGAACTCGGCCGCCAATTCTGGCTCGGCATGACCTACAAATTCTAAACCCCAACCTTACTGACTTTCTACCTTCACCTTCTCAAAAGTTCTTTCATCATAAAGATAAGCATATTCACCTTTTCCAACCTTCTCTACATCGACACTTATCTCACCCTGATTGACAATTTCCAGATTCTTCATTCTTCGCGGTAAGGGCAATTTCATGGTGCCTCCCGGGTGGCTACTGACAATCACGCCATCTTTCACCACAGCAATCTGATCAATGCGTAACGGCGTCGGCAAACTCCCGACGGCCAAAGCACCATTACGATCCATGACATCAATCATAAACAGGCCATTACCGTGGTCGGCAACCAACAGCAGATTGTCGTAAAGGGCCATCCTTTGTGCATGGCCTGGAGTATCAATAATTTGTAGCAATTCAGGTTGAGAGGGAGAGCTCATATCGACAACATGCACGCCTCCTGCACCCTGTGAGATATAGGCTCGTTGTCCATCGACCAGAACATCCCGTATAACATTGGGTGACCGTAAGTGTTGAGGCGGAATCAAGCTTGCAACTTGTACCGGCTGTTGAGGATTATTCACATCAACTACCAGCACTCCATTATCGCGTGTGGTGACGAGCAGGTAACCAGGATCCAGAAACTTAAACTCCGTGGGCGTCCCGGACAGTTTGAGATCAGCAATGGCAACCAGTTCCTCAGGTCGAGTTCCAGCGAGAATCCGCAAACCATCCTGATGGACAACATACAGGTGGCCATCTTGGAAGCGGGCTTCTTTGGCTCCTACCATCTTAATCAATGAACCAACCCTTTTAATCTGACCGTTCTCACGTTGTTCGAAAAGGCTGACACCATGCTTTTCGACAACTGTCATGAATCGATTGAACGGATGACTCTGCGTTGCTTCCTTTTCGCCAAAATCGACCAGGTGATTGTCTCTGTGGCCGTAAATATGGCCATTCCACGACTGCAGTTTATAATGATCCTGTCCAATCGTGGCCTCTGTTGCCAGCAACGAATATTCTCCACCAGAGATTTTGTCGAGGGAGAAAGCCTTTATTCCATCCAAACTGACACCAAAGACTTTTTCCGATTGCAGTTTCATTCCGAAGAGAATTCTTGGTCTCTTAAGGTGTCCACTGAGCACCGGCACTTTTGGTTGACTGAAATCTATCAGGGCCACGCCACCGGCAATTAAACTAACAGCAAGGCTTGCCCGGCCAGGAACGCGTTCCATTTGAATCGGGCTGCCCGGAAGCATTAGCTGCGCTGGATCTTTCAATACCGGCCATGCCGACAAGTTGAAGACATGCAAGGCGTCATTGGCAAGAGCAACTGCAAGTGAATCATCGACGAAAGCAACACCGCGCACATTTTCCAGGTAATCGAGACTCCCCACTTTAATCAGTTGTCCGTCTTGAGCGACATTGAAAAGGAGCACACCGTCTTTGATTGTCCCAACGGCCAACCGATTGGCTTGCAGGGTCATTCTCCAGGGGGAATTCAGGGAAACCAGCATTTCTGGAACGGGATTCTCCAAGGAGAGATCAATCCGGCCAACCCCTTTGTAGATCTCAGTGAAATAGACGACACTTCGGTCGACAACCATGCTTGTCACAAAACCAGACAGAGGGTAGTTCCTGACAAGGTTTAAGGCTCCTGGGTCTTTCAGGTCGACGAGAAAAAGCCCTGCATGAAGCTGTAGCCCTAACAGAGCGAGGTCGCCAACAATCTTGATCTGCCTGATTGTATCAGGCAGATCAATTGAGCTCAGAAGCTCCGGACTCTGCCCATCATGCAAACCAATACTGACCAGCTTGTTTTCAGAGCATGCAACCAGAGCAAGGTCATTTTTGACATCAATAGCTGTAGATGGGATCCCGGCCAACTGATGCCAGGCCAAGGCTTCTTCATTGACAAGGCTTTTGGCAAAAACACCTCTGATACCGGTGTGGAAAGCTTCACCATAGAGTGATAAAACAACCGCTTCTTGATCTCCTTCGGCTGAGGCATGAGACAAGGAAAAGGGAGGTTCATCACTCTGCGATGCACGAATCAGCAAGGCGATTACAAGCACGACTGTAAGTATATAGATCAGAGTCAGCAGGTGCCTCAACGAAGCCTTTCGCTTACTGAAGACCATATGCTGCTCCTGTCGTTTGACTACCAGACACAAAGGAGAGATTCAGGAATCCCGGAGTATCTATAATTTCATGGTCATTGAAAAGGTTAAGTCGATACCAACCATGAAGAGGCCCAGAGGGTTCTGTACTTCGAGTAGTTTCAAGAAGCTCCATTTCATCAGGCAACACAAATCGTGGGACAGGAAGTGCAGACCAACCCACTCCCGGTACATAGCCCGCCCAGAAATCGGGGGCTGCAACAGCAAATCTCTCAACTCCAGGAAAGGCAATTTTACCGAGATTCTGAAACGAATCGCGGCTTCTTATGTCAACGACACAAACTTCGGTTCCCGTTGACACCAGACAAAAGTTTTCGACCACGGCAAGAGCATAGATCGGGACCGGGAATCGAATAAAGCCATCAAGTTGAAAGTGGCCAGCAGCGTCTATTCGCCCACCGAGAAGGCCAGCTGCACCAGCAGCAGCCAAGACCCTATCTCCACCCGAAGTAGCCAGCTGCCGCACATCAATCCGGGATTCCAGGTGGCGAGGAATCATCCAACCGGGGCTTGACATAAGGCGATCCGGGTGTTCGACAGAAAAGCACGAAACCCCGGCTTTGCCAGCGGCAACACATAAAGTCTGTTGAACAAGGAGGCCATCCCAAAATTCTGCTCCAGAGAATTCGAATTGACCGGACAAAACTAAATGGTCGTCATCACTTTTTGCAATGACACTAATGGTCGATTCACCACCGACATAAAGACGATCATTGGATGCAGCAATCCAACGTTGAGAAGATGGCAGCTTCAGGTTGCCCTTAAGTTCCAGAGAGGGGCTCTGGCTTTTACGAAAGGACCGAATCAACCCATTATCATCCAGAACGACCAGACCCCCTTGCCAAAAGAGCTGATCGATGACATTTGACTTGTCGGGCAGAGTCAGGACATTGGTGACAGCTGCTGGCAAGGAGTCTTGAATATTTCCAAGCAAAGTAAAGCCATCACCCTTTTGCATTGACACCAATTCACCGACAATGCTGGCAGACCAATTGTCGCCGCTACTCAAAGGAGCTAAAGGTGAAGCATTGAAAACTCTAAGGTAGCCATTCTCGGTAAAATAATAGAGGTAATCGCCAAACCCCACAAAAGATGCCGAATAGTTCGCCTCTTCAACGACAGTCGACATCACGGGATGCAAAGGATCATGAAGATCGATCACATAGACGCGATTCTGCGTCCCCATAACAAAAACTATATCGCCATGTCCGGCCAACCCCACGACCCTGTCAGGAAAGTCCAGAAAAGCAATGAGGGCCGGTTGGAGCGGATTGTGGAAGTCATAAACTCGTACCCCGGCGCGCAAATCCGGAACCAACAGGGACTCCCCGTGTTTAAGGAAAACGTTGCCAAGCAAAGGGCTTTTTATACTACCAAGAAGGGTAAGCTGATAGTCATCAGCAAAGCCATACAGATGAATAGAATGGTTCCCCTTGTAACCTCTAGAGCTTTCATAAACAACCAGTTGACGATCCATAAGAAAGAAGGATGTCGTCTGCTCCGGCAGGTCGAGTTGGGCGAGTTCAAGAGGCTTGTGAGGGTTTATCAGATCAACAACAACCAACTTGTCATGCTGCGCACCCGGTCGATCGAGATGCAGGTAGGCGATACTTCCCTGCATTTCCATATGCTGAACACCTTGATATGGCAGGGAGCCTGACATGACAGGTTCATGCGGATCTTCACAGTTAACTATCTGTACTTTGCGATTGTCTTTCAATAGCAGGAAAAACTGTCCTCGGCGAAAGACTTGCAAAGGTTTCACAGCGAGGAATAGTTCACCAACCGCGCCCTTGGAAAGCTCCTCGACATTTTTAACCGCCTGAAGCCCGTCAAAACCATTGGCATCCATCTTTTTTGTATCAATTTCACCCGCTCGCAAGAATTCATCCCATATTTCAGGGAGACCTGGTAATTTGCCATCATTCGGTCCTGCGGGCAAAAGTACTCCAGAGAATTCATTGGACTTCATGAGTGCTTTGTAAGGAGAAGAGGTTCCCGTCAAATCGTCAAAAACGGCAAGAGACTTATTGTCAGACCGGAAAAACTCTCCCACATCCAACTCAAACACCATACAGAAGAGAGCGGTGACCATTGAGGCATAAAGAGTAAGTGCGCCCCCCCAGTAAATATTTTTTCGAAGAGATCTATTCATAAGGAGAGCTAGTGAGCAGAAGAAGCGGCCGGAGCCTGCGACAGAGCATCAGCACCAAGCCACCTGACCAGAATATCTTTCAGCTCAGACTGGCGAAATGGCTTGCTAAGAAAGTCATCCATGCCCGCGGCAAGACACTCTTGCTCATCTTCCGCGCGAGCGTAGGCTGTCAAGGCAACAATCGGTGTCGACACCCCCAGCGCACGTAATTGAGACGTCGCTTCGAAACCGTCTAGCTGCGGCATCTGGCAATCCATCAAGATCAGATCTACTTTTTCATTCGACAGGAAATCAACCGCCTCTTGACCATTATCGACAATCGTCAGTTCAATACCCATCTGCTGCAACAGAATTGAAATCAAATTCTGTGTCGTTGGGTTATCCTCAGCAAGCAAGACACGCCTGGCTCCGGAGGCAACAGGCAAAGCCACAGCAGCAATTTGCGCCAAACAAGGCTTTGGTGGCAGAGATGGCTTTTTGGCAAACAAAGCTAATTCCGACTGTTTGGAAAGTACCATTGGCAGTTCGACAGAGAAGGTGCTCCCTTCACCGGGCCGGCTTTCAACGGTGACCTGCCCTCCCATCAACTGGACCAACTCTTTGGTGATTGCCAATCCCAGCCCTGTTCCCCCATATTTCCTGGTGGTACTGCTGTCACCCTGGTCAAAGGAATCAAAAATCCGGGCCTGAGCTTCTTCAGAAATGCCAATCCCCGCGTCCTGAATCACAATGAGATAATCGCACACCCCTTCTGTGAAACGACTCGTGGCCGACAATGAAACGGTAACTTTTCCAGCATCGGTAAATTTGACTGCATTGCCTATCAGGTTCAGCAGAATCTGGCGGATACGGCTAGGGTCCCCCTCCACAATCGGCAGGTCACCTGAGGTTTTCAGGACAACTTCAATCTCTTTGGCATGAGCGTTTACGTCCATCAGGCGAGTCACATCTTCGGTCAGTAGCGCCATGTCAATGGGAACTGAATCGATCACAAGACGACCGGCTTCAACTTTCGAAAAATCGAGGATATCGTTAAGGATGATCAGTAGAGCCTCACCAGATCGATAGATTGTTTCAACCAAGTGCTGATCCTGATCAGCAAGATCTTTCTGTCTCAAGAGGTCTGCCATGCCAAGCACGCCAATCATCGGCGTGCGTATCTCATGGCTCATATTTGCCAGGAATCGAGACTTGGCGTTGGTCGCATGCTCCGCCTTCTCTTTCTCTATTTCCAGCGCTCGGGTCCGTACCTGGACTTCCAGTTCAAGATTCTTGCGGTGGAGCTCCAGCATCTGATCGCGCTCTTGCAGTGCACGCATCATTTCATCGAAACCATGGAAAAGCTGGTTAAATTCATCAACCGTATCTTTCGGCACAAAACCAACCAGGCGCTTCTCGCGAGAGATTTGCCCCATCCTTGCGACAAGCTGCTCAACCGGGCCTGAGATGTAGTGCTGCAAACGGATACTTAACAAATAGGTAACCAACATGGCTGCGCCCATAGCTAGTAGCCAACCGAGCAGGAGAGACAACTGATGCTTACGCAGTTCCATAAGTTCGAGGCTGAGATAGGTATATCCAACATGACCACCCTGATAAGTAACCGGCATGAAATACGCGAGGCGACCGTCCTCCTGCCAGGCTTGCTCGGCCCCCAACTGCAGCCCCTCAGCAATCTGACGAGCCTCAATCTGGAGGAACTTCAGTTCCTTTGCTGAGTCGATGAAAGCATGACTGTTTTGTGCCCGGGAGTAATCGGCAACGGATCTCCCATCCGGCAAGAGTAGATAGGCGGAGGCAACATCTTTGCGAGCTGACAGGGAGTTGAGGAGCTTCCCGACACCGACATAATCCTTGATCGTCATCGGGAACTGCGCATTGGTTGAAATCAGCCTGGCCAGAGAGCCAATACCGTCATAGGCAATATCCCGCCTGTGCTTCAGCTCAAAAGCAACAAACTGCAGAGAGGTCAAGACCAGCACGAACATACTGACCAGAAATATGATTGCCGTCATTTTCTGCTGGACGGAGCGCGGCTTACGAATAAACATAGGATATTCCGGACCCCCTATACCGGAATTTGAGAAAGAAACCTCTAAAGATTTTAGCAGTTAAGCTTTCACATTGGAAGAGAAACTGCGGGCGCAAAAGCAAACGTCTGAGAAGAACACCAAGGACCCAAGCGCCCCATAAATTTTTACAGTTTGTTTGTATCTTTGTCACGACAACAGCGATGTGATTGAGGATACTGAGCTAACACTATCCGTTACAACTTAAAAGTCTGTACTTGATATAACCACTTAATCTGACTATCATAAACAAGCTCAAGAAACGAGGCACACCACCTACATCGACAATTACTTACAATCTTCACAACAACAAGGAGCCCGTCATGTCTGAGCAGTTCAAGGCTATGATCGTTGAAAAACAACCGGAAAATAATTTTACCCGCAAAATTGGCAGCCGCGCCATCAGCGAGCTACCTGAAGCCCCCCTCTTGATCAAAGTTCAGTATTCATCTCTGAATTTCAAGGATGCTCTCTCGGCAACAGGAAACCCCGGTGTCTCCAGAAACTTTCCCCACACTCCAGGGATCGATGCCGCTGGTGTCGTTGTCGAAGACGCCAGTGGCACCTTCACCTCAGGTGATCAAGTTGTCGTGACCGGGTGGGATTTGGGCATGAATACCGCTGGAGGCTATGGTGAATATATCCGCATTCCGGCTGAATGGGCGATTGCCCTACCCGAAGGGCTAACTCTGCGCGACAGCATGATTCTTGGCACCGCCGGTTTCACCGCTGGTCTTTCCGTACAAGCACTCGTTGAACGGGTTTCGCCGAATGCGGGAGAAATCCTGGTAACCGGGGCCACAGGCGGCGTCGGCTCTGTTGCTGTTGCTATTCTCGCCAAAGCTGGCTACAAGGTGGTCGCAGTAACCGGCAAAGCCGACCAGACAGAGTTTCTCAAAAGCCTCGGTGCCAGCGAAGTTGTCAGCAGAGAGACGGTCATGGAAAAAGCTGACCGGCCAATGATGAAGGAACGCTGGGCTGGTGCGGTGGATGTCGTCGGCGGTGAAATGCTGGCTGCAGTCCTCAAGTCAACCCGCTACGGAGGCACCGTGACCTGCTGTGGCCTGGTCGGCTCCCCGGATCTACCGGTGAATGTCTTCCCATTCATTCTGCGTGGTGTCAGTCTACTCGGTATCGATTCAGTGCAGTGTCCAGCAGAACCACGCCTGGTTGTCTGGAACAAACTTGCCAATGAATGGCAGGTCGATCTTGAGGCGCTGGTCAACGAGGTTGCGCTTGAGAATCTGGAAGATTCAATCCAGGCTATTCTCAGAGGAGGGTCGCGCGGTCGAGTGCTGGTAAAGATTTAGCTCCGAGACTGGCGTTTAGCTGAAGATTATGTCATTATCCAGCCCCGCTTCGCAGCGGGGCTTTTTGTTTCGGTTCAATCTTCCGAAGGAAGGTTGAAAGCGTGCAATTAAGCATGAACCACAGAGGACTCAGAGAAAAACAAAGCTTGTGGGTGACTATTCTTAAGCTTTCTCCGTGTACTCTGTGTCTCTGTGGTAAAGCCTTTTTCTTGGTATCGGGCTGTTTTATTTTCAGCTGCAGCTATGAATCAAAGACCAGTGCGCTACACTTAACCTCCACAATGACACTATAGAATGGAGCACCTGATGAATATTAAACTCCCCCTGCCCGGCACACGGCTCGGTAGCTTTC
>JAGXHM010000002.1 GCA_024636155.1 Deltaproteobacteria bacterium | reverse complement strand
GATACGATGCGCCGTAGATTACAAGGGCCAGGACGACCGGTATGCCGACAACCCAGCGAAGTACCCTGGAAGCCAGAAGTTTTTTAGCCCAGGGCCTTCCTTTCATGCTCTCTGTCATGAGTATTCTCCGGGGTCTCGTGGTTTATTTTATCAGGCTAAAAACAGATAACAACAGCATCTACCGGCACTCGTTGTACGGGTGAAGTCCGCGACAGAGGCGCTACATCAATAAATATAAAATTCACCCCCTTGAATTGACAACTCGGTTTCCCTAAAGAAGCACGGCAGTGTTCGTGGTCCGATGAAAAGGTAAAAAGCAACGAACGTGCCAGGGATGACCTGCGGCTACGGCGGATGTAAGGGGCAGATTGTGCAAGGGAAAAAGGAACGGGAGCAGGGGCGGACGAAGGAAAGGCCGTCAGCGCGATCTGTCATATCCAACATTTCCGCCATATGTGACGGGCTACGTTGAGGCATGGGAGGACTTGCCTCTATTTTCTCTTATTGACGACGGCTGTCATACTTGGAATCAGTCGGATAAACCTTTGGGAGAAGATGAGGCAGTACGGTTTATAGCTCCCGGAACTTATCTAATATACCACTGGAAATATCATTAACACCTTCTTGGCGGGGCTTCCAAGTTGACAAAGCCTGCAGGGGAGGGAAGAGGAATCCTTGGACTCTTTAGCCAAGATTGAGGAAGAAGCAGGCGTGTTAAATGCCCCAGATTCAATTCGTAAGTGCAACTTTGCACAGTTGGTTTAAGTAAGTAAGCTGCGGTAGCATCTGTGCAACCTAGATTGCGCTAAATTCTCAAATATCACCATTTCCAGTAAAAACTAGCCCCTCCCTGGCTTCCAGGGCAGGGGTTTTCTTATAAGTATTACTGCAACTCTTTCTCTTATATTACCTAGGGATATTTAGTATGCGGTGGGCGCCAAACAAGAACAGACACTGTCTGTCAGATCGAGTTCCGGTTACTACACTTCATTGCCTTCGACCTTGACCACGTGACCCCACTCCATCGGCTTGCCACAACGGCAATTCCCCGGAGCTTTGCTGACCAAGTTGCAATCACATCCGCCTCCGCAGGCGCAACGGTAAAGAACATCCATGCGCTCACCCTGACTTGCGGCCGGAGCCATTGCCGCGCCCTGCGGTGCATACGTTGAATCGTTTCAAACAAAGGGAGTCGTTTAATAACACCCGGCAAAACTCCCTTTCGATAGGTTTTTCTTGTTCGTGTCCAGGCTGGCCTCTCCGTGCGTGATTCGAGCGATTCAGACCAGTAGAAGCCTGGCTCCCCCGAATAACTACTCTCCAATCAACAACGAAACCAACCTCTCAACCTTCCCTTTAAACTCCTCAAGCGTACCATCATTCAGAACCTTGCCATCCCAGGCATCATAATCGTCCAAAGACGTCTCACTGGCATGATTATTAGCGCCATCGAAACCCGGCCGCTCGATCTTGACAATCAGTCCGCCATGCTCCTTGATCACATTCAGTTCATTTATGAACCGCACGTCATCAACCAACAGATACATGTCATTGACTTCATACTCTAAGATCTTGCGTCCCCACGCCTTGGTCCAGTAATCAGAATCCTCAGACCGGCGATACTCCGTCCCCCACCACTGCAGGATACGGCGAACCGTGATCGCTGTTTGTCCCTGTCGATTCTGAATTTCCTGATGTTCCGCAATAAAATGTGACCACTTGGGGCATTGAGCCAGAGCCTTCTGCTCATCAACATAAAAAACGCGGATCTTGTCATCCTGGCAGCCATAAACCAGCGGCACTGACTCTTCGGCCCCGATAGCACGCAGGAAAGCTTCCACCTCGTCGCGTAACACCATTGCCATCGGGATAATTGTGCACTCTTTATCAAGCAGCGGCGCCATATGTTTTGCTGCTGTCGTTTTCCCTGTTGCCGCTTTGCCTGCAAAACCAATAATCATAGTCATCGCTCCAGAATTGAACTTTGTGTGAGTGTACTTGAATAGACAACTACGGTGTCGGCGGTGAGACAATCACGATACATGAGACATTGTGTAAACAGGGAATACCAGAGCAATGCTAACCGTCCCTTCAGCCACAGGGCCCGATCAGCACATTACCAACGAGGAGTTCCTTATCAAGAACAGCCTGCAGATAGTTCTTTTCGGCAACGAACTTTGTTACAACATTACCTTCGCCGAGAATGATGAGTGATTTTTCAAAACCCTTGCCCCAATTGCTGTCAGCAAAATCCGGTTCAAAGCAGACGATCTTACTGATTCCAGACTGTACAATGGCCTTTGCACACTCTATGCAGGGATACCAGGGAATATAGAGGGTGCAGCTTTTGGTTGAGACTCCTAACAGAGCAGCGTTGTAAATAGCATTTCTTTCCGCATGCGACACCCAGAGATATTTTTCACCCGTGGCTGCTTCATGGCGCTCTTCAACGTCATCATTAACCCCGCGAGGAATCCCGTTATAGCCTGCTGAACGGATCTCATTATCGGGGCCGACAATAACGGCGCCAACCTTTCTGCCTCGATCTTTGCTCCAGGTCGCTATAAATTGGGCAAGAGCCATCCAGCGGATGTCCCAGTTTGAACTCGTCATGATTTTCTCCTCAGGCCCCGTACAGAAAAGCACCATAACGACTCAACTGTTTTATTAACAGCACAGCATGTGGGCTGCTGATGTTGCCTGCAGGAAGTTAAGTTTCAACGTTGTACGCAGGCAATAGCAGCAGACCACATGCTCACGCTGACCTGCTGAATAGTTGCGCGCCCTTTCATTTTTCCATCGCAAAAGCCTGTTTATCCTGGCAGTCTATCGGACAATCAGGGCTGAAGCGAAAAGTTGGATGTTTGAGACCAGATTTTCGCTCATTTGAGAATAATAGCCGTAGCAATTGGTCGAAAAGGAGCTGAGAGATGGGCCAAACAAGCTAATTTGCAGCCAGTTCATTGATGGTCCGACAGGCTGCTAGCCACACTTGGAATCGCCACAGTTCAAGCAGGTCAGACAACCATCCATGATGATGACAGCCTTGGCGTAACACTTGCCGCACATTTTAGAGTCTGCGGGGAAAACACCATGATCCTCACTCTTAGGTTGATCGTTCAGCGTCTCGTATTCGGTCCGTTTGGCTAGTATCATCGCCTTTTGGGTTTCAGGCATCTGCTCTTCCTTGATCAGGCCAATCATCTTCATGTGGCTTTCCAGGGCGAAGCCGATCTCGGCCACGATTGATGGCATAAAACCTCCCCCCCCCGGTTTAAAATAACCTCCCTGGGGATCGAAGACCGCCTTCATCTCCTCGACCAGGAAGGTGACGTCACCGCCCTTACGGAACACTGCCGAGATGACCCGGGTCAGAGCCACGACCCACTGGAAATGATCCATATTTTTCGAGTTGATAAAAATCTCGAAAGGTTGGCGGGCCTCATGCTCTGTGCCATGGTTCAACACCATGTCGTTGATAGTGACATACATGGCATGCGGGCTCTGCGGCGTCTTGATCTTGTAGGTAGCACCCACCAGCATCTCCGGTCGTTCGACCTTCTCATGCATGTCTTCGATCCGATCTTTTGCTTCCAGTGCGGCCTTTTTACGCTGCTCTTCAAGATTAACAACCTCGTAGGCAACGATCTTCTTCTCAATTTTCTTAATCATTGGTTCGTTCCTTATCACAGCTTGCCGTAATAGCCTTCTTTGAGGGCATCGTACAGGTTGGCCGCCGAATGTGTCTCATTGTCGTATTCGACATTTTCATTACCTTTGACTTCGAGCACAGTGCCGTCATCCAGAGTGAACTGGTAGACTGTCTCCGCCAGGTCCTTGTCCTTAACCAGTACGCCCTGGAAAGCCGCCGGATTATAGCGGAAGGTCGTGCAGCCCTTCAGCCCCTGTTCGTGGGCATACAGGTAGATATCCTGAAAATCAGCATAGGGATAATCGCTGGGCACATTGGCCGTCTTGGAAATGGAGGAATCAATCCATTTTTGGGCCGCAGCCTGAATATCGACATGCTGCTTCGGGGTGACGTCCTCCGAAGTGATGAAGTTGTCGGGCAGTCGTTCGTCCGGTTTATCACTGTCCGGCATCGCCTGTGGGTTAACCAGCGCACGGTAAGCCAGCAATTCATAGGAGAAGACATCGATCTTCTCTTTACTCTTCTTGCCCTGACGGATCAGGTTGCGCGAATAGTGATGAGCGAAGCTTGGCTCAATGCCGTTGGAAGCATTGTTGGCGATCGACAGCGAGATGGTGCCAGTCGGCGCGATGGAGCTGTGGTGAGTGAAGCGGGCGCCCACCTCGGCTAGCTCAGCAACCAGTTCCGGCGCGATCTTCTCCAGCTTCTGCATATAACGGCTGTAACGGGTATGCAGAATCCGACCGGGGATGCGTTGGCCCACGGTAATGCCGTCGGCAGCCATCTCCGGCCGTTTGCGTAACATCTCCGCGGTGACTTCATACTCCTGGATGAGCGCAGGTGCCGGGCCCTTTTCACGGGCCAGTTCCAGAGCTTGCTGCCAGCCAGCCAGTGCCATCTGCAGGGTCACTTCTTCGGTGAAGGCTATGGCATCAGCATCACCGTATTTCATGCCGAGCAGGGTGATGGTCGAACCAAGACCAAGATAACCCATGCCGTGGCGACGCTTGCCAAAGATTTCATCGCGCTGCTGCTGAAGCGGCAGGCCATTGATCTCGACCACGTTGTCCAGCATGCGGGTGAAGACGGCAACGACCTCCCCGAAGTGGTCCCAGTTGAAACGGGCCTCTGGCGTGAAGGGGTTCTCGACGAAACGGGTCAAATTGATTGAACCGAGAAGACACGAACCGTAGGGTGGCAACGGCTGCTCACCACAGGGGTTGGTGGCGCGGATTTCTTCACAGAACCAGTTGTTGTTCATCTCGTTGACTTTGTCGATCAAGATGAAACCCGGCTCGGCAAAGTCGTAGGTGGAGGACATAATCATGTTCCACAACTGCTTGGCGCGGATGGTACGGTAGACCTTACAAGCCACTTCACCAACGCTGTTCTGCATATAGTCCTGCTTGACCGGCCAGTCCTTCCAGATAACCTGAGCAGGGTCCTGCAGGTCCAGTCCATCACGCTCCAACTCCTTGGCGGTCAGAGGAAAGCAGAGCGGCCATTCTGCATCTTGCTTAACAGCAGTCACGAATTCATCGGTAATCAGGAGCGAGAGGTTGAACTGACGCAAACGACCATCCTCGCGTTTAACCTTGATGAAATCGATCACATCCGGGTGCGAGATATCGAAAGTTGCCATCTGGGCGCCACGCCGACCACCTGCCGAAGCGACGGTACGACACATGCTGTCGTAGATATCCATAAACGAGAGTGGGCCAGAGGTGTTGGCACCGGCACCGTTGACGAAGGCATTGCGCGGCCGCAGGGTTGAGAAATCATAGCCGATGCCACACCCTGCCTTGAGGGTCAGGCCGGCTTCATGCACCTTGCCCAGGATATCGTTCATCGAATCTTCGATCGTCGCCGAGACCGTGCAGTTGATCGTCGAGGTTGCTGGTTTATGGCCGAGCGCACCAGCATTGGACGTGATGCGTCCGGCCGGGATGGCCCCACTCTCGAGCGCCCACAAGAACCGCTTGAACCAGTGGTGCTGTTTCACCTCATCTTCTTCAACAGCCGACAGTGCTTTAGCGACGCGCTCAAACGTTGCATTCAGGTCGGCGTCAACAGGCTGCCCCAACGCATCCTTAAGTCGATACTTGCTGTCCCAGATATCCTGGGAGGCTTCCTGCCAGGGAATTTCTGCCTGCTCTGCCACTATTTTGATCACGTTTCCTGCCATTGGTACCCCATCCTTTTTGTCCACTCCGAAGCTGTTCAGGCGGGGTGAACACACATATTAACAAGCCTGAACGACAATCACACCCGCACAAAGACCACTACATATTGTAGGAAAAAGATAATACGACACCATATATTGGTTTGTAAACCGGAAATTGCTCCCTTTTTCACTTGCGTTCAGCAAGCCAGTCAAAACAGCTATTTGCGTGTCATTTTTTTAAAACGAAAACCGCAAAGATGAGTCTCTTTTTCTCAATGATTGCTCGGCGTCTCTGCGCTGAAATATTTTACAATTTTTCGGAGACTCCATAAATACCTGACAATAATTGTCAGACTTTGACTCCGGTCATGTTTTCATGTCAATAATAGTCGTAACCTTTGATCAACAAGCGAAAGAAAAGGAGCCAGACGACATGAACCTCCCGCACATCATTGGCGAACAGGCCATTAACAAAGTTATCGAAGAGCATCCCGTCATCGGCGAGATTCTGGAGAAGTACGAAATCGGTTGCGTCACCTGCGGAGTCGGTATCTGCCTGGTGAAGGATGTCGTCTCAATCCACGCCCTTGGCGATGAGACCGAAGCCTTGATTGAAAAGGAAATCACCGATTATCTGATTACCCAAAACATAACTGAAGGAGAAACAGTATGAGCAAACTTGCCTGTGGCTGCCCCGGCGCCAACGTGCGCATTATTGAAAAGAAGGACACCGAAGAGACAACCTCAACCGACAGCCGGCCCTCCGAACTGCGCCAGTGGCCGACCCAGCTGCAGCTGGTCCCACCCACGGCACCCTATTTGAAGGATGCGCACCTGCTCATCGCCGCCGACTGCGCACCCTTTGCCTACGCTGAGTTTCATCGTGACTTCATCAAGGGGCGTGTGCTGGTGAATGCTTGCCCAAAACTCGATGATACCAGCTCATACGTTGACAAGTTGGCTGCGATGATCAGTCAGAATGACATCAAGTCCGTCACCGTGCCGATCATGGAGGTCCCCTGTTGCCGCGGTCTGGCGATGATGGCTCAGCAAGCGGTGCAACAGTCTGGCAAAGATATACCTCTCGTGATTGCTGTCATTGGAGTAGACGGCGAAAGGAAGAGCTGAGATGAAGGCCAATGTAACCCAGGTGATGGTTGACGAACACCAGCTGATCCTACGCATGATTACCCTGGTGGAGCACAACACTGCCCTGCTCGCAGCAGGCAAGTTCCGCAACTGGCAATTCTATCTCGACGCGGTGGATTTCATCCGCAACTACGCTGACCGCTTTCATCATGCCAAGGAAGAAGATGTGCTCTTCGCCGAACTGGTTAAGAACGGCATGCCAGAAAAACAGTCGCCGATCGAAGCGATGCACATGGAACACGATCAGGGCCGTGCCCACGTCCAGGCCATGGAGGAGGCAGCCCAGAAAGCTCTCGACGGAGAAACCGGCCAGACCACCGTCATCGTCGAACACGCCACAGGCTACGCCACCTTGCTGCGCGGGCACATTGACAAGGAAAACGACATTCTCTACCCATTGGCCGAGCGGATCTTGCCGGAAAGTGTGCGCAACCGCATGCTGGCAGCATATGAGACTGCAGGGGCAAAGAATCCCGGGCTCGAGCTGAAGTATTTGCAGATGGTCGAAGCCTACGAGCAACAGGCCAAATAACAACCGGCTGCCAGGTGCAAAAACCCACAAGCTGTAGGTTTTTGTGTTGTAAATTCGTTTCAACCCCAAACGGAGCCGACAATTGACTTGGGTCATATTACCGCCCCTCCCTCCCGGCTATTATCGGCGCTCAACTCACAGCAAGGAGATCAAACCATGGGATGTTGTTCAAATCAGGGCGGCAATACAGGGCCTTTTGCCGAAGGCAGAGAACTCGTTGAATTTGTCTACCAGGCGCACGGCGGTACACTGCGCAGCCAGACTCTCCCGGGTGGCGGGCTGGCAACGGTCTGTCAGGGTTGCGGGGCCAGCTTCAGTCTGGCCACTTTCGTCGGCACGTGTCCTGCGTGCGGCGGTGTGCATGCGGTCTCTCCGCCGCGCAGTGATGATGCCGCCAACATTCAATTTGCTGGTAAGGAGTTCCAGCTTCCCTGATTGTCCGACGGACTGCGAGATCAACACAAAAAGCCACACCGGCGGGGTCGCGTCCCGTCAGACGCCATACTTTTTTGCAAGCGCCAAATAAAGTATGCAAAAATGGCTTTCTCCTGCGGAGGGCATTTCTTTTGCGATGGGGTCGGTGTATTAAGATGGGGCATCAACGGGGACCGGATACCGGCGATATTAAGGCTTGGGCCTATTTTAGCGGCCCTGAAGCTTTTGTGGAGACTGCGAGTTTTAACCTGAAACCTGAAACCTGAAACCTGAAACCTGAAAACTAAACTTAATGACTTAAACGCGACGCCAGCGGAATCAACTGTCGATAATCATCATAAGTCAAACTCGTCTGCCAATGCCCGCTGAGCATGCCTGCCAACACCCCTCCACCAAAAAGCAACATCACGATCACCACGAACAGGACTCCGGGAACTGGCTGTTTCACGAAAGCCATTGCCAAGGCCCCCTTTGCAGGACAGTTGCTGACGCAGGTCAGGCATCCTGTACATTCCGGCGAATGAACCTGCACCTTATGCTGGACATCGATTTGCGCCGGGCAGACGCGACTACACAAACTACAATCGATACATTGATCCTGGTAGCGCGACACTTTGAAAGGGCTGAGCATGCTGAGCATGCCAAGGAGTGCACCGTAGGGGCAGAGGTAGCGACACCAAAAGTTCTTGTAAATCACTGACAACAACGACAACACCGCAATCACCGTTATGCTGGTGGCTGACATTCTGGTAAAGAAGTGCAGCATCTTTACATCGGCAAGCGCCCAGTAGGGTGCGGCCAGAAATTCCTTGAGCGCAAAAACCGGCATTCCGAAAAGAATCAGTTTGATGAAAAAAAAGAGCAGCGCATATTTAACGAACTGCAAAAAAAGATCGAGCCCTCTCCATACGCGGAAATTGCGTCCGAACACTTTATGTCCGACTTTCCAGCTTGCTTCAGAAAGGGTCCCAACCGGGCAGATAAACGAACAGAAGGATTTTTTCGTTAGCAGAGCCATCGCCACGAAGGTGAGGAAGAGCACCAGCGCTGCCGGATGCACCGTGTCAAAGTGACCAGTGAACAGCCAAGTTTTGAGACTGACCAGAGAGCCGATCGGCAGAAAGCCTTCAACCCCCGGTGGCCGAGAGAAATACCCTGACCGCCCCATGGTTTCAAAATGGCGCACAAAGAGGCCGAACTGAACGCCGAGGAAGAGGCACCAGCCAAAAAACAGCCACTGGATCATCAATCGCCAGTGGCTTGGTTTTCGCCAAACAATTATCTGATTCATAGGTGATAAGGATACACGGGAAGAGATAACGAGAAAATGACTTTCGTCAAAAAAATTGGGTTTGTTGAACAAAAGCAAATCTTCGGCAAAGCTATGCTGCTGGTGCAAGGGTTGGATCTCTAGAGCACGAGTATTAACTGCGTCCAGGCCGAAAGATCCTGTGGTTCTTTGTCACTATTCTGGCCAATTTTTAATCCTACACGCACTGTATGGATTGTTTGTACGCAGAAGAGGATATTTGCGGGCCTTTTTAGGATGTCAGGGCCAGTAAGAATCTCGCATTTCAGTCAAGCTGAGCACCCAGAACAAGGTAGGAATATAAAGATGAACCCCTCTTCTTTGACCTCAACCAATGACCGGGCATAATAGACAAAAAATGCGTATGCTGGGTTCTTGGGATTTAGGGGGAATATTGACCGGTGACCACAAGCCATCCGTGAAGAAGCATGTGGCTTGTTTAATTTCGAGCTGAGTTTCAATTATCAAAAACTTTCTAGCAGCCTGTCGAACAATCAGGACTGAAGCGAGAATTTGCAGCCAGTTCATTGATAGCCCGCCAGGCTGCAAGAGGGTTAATCGTGACTAAATCTTGTTAAAATTGAAGGAGGCGTTGTTATGTCAATGGTCAAAGAGTTCAAAGAGTTCGCAGTAAAGGGGAATGTGGTCGATATGGCGGTGGGTATCATTATCGGCGGCGCGTTTGGCACGATTGTCAAATCGCTGGCCGCCGACGTAATCATGCCTCCGATTGGTATGATGTTGGGCAATGTCGATTTTTCACAACTTTTTCTGGTCCTCAATAGTGGCAGTGCACCCGGTCCCTTTGCCACCCTTGCCGATGCGCAAACGGCTGGTGCTGTAACCATCAACTATGGACTTTTCATCAATTCTGTCACCAGTTTCGTGATCGTCGCTTTTGCTGTCTTTTTGCTGATAAAAAAAATAAACGAGTTAAAGCGCGAAGAAGAAGTCCCGGTAGAAGAGCCAACGACCCGTGACTGTCCTTGCTGTTTTTCAACGATTTCGTTGAAAGCCACTCGTTGCCCACAATGTACGTCTGAAATTAGTTTGTAATCTCACATAGACTTGGAAACGAGTAGAGCTGGTTCATCATGATGTGTAGTTAAGGGTCATCTTCTTGTTTGAAGGTGGCCCTTTCTTAAGAGCAGCCGGGAGCACTGAATTATGAAGGAAAAAGGGGAGCGCTGTGGGCTCCCCTTTCTGTTCTGAACTGCAAAATAAATGTGCCTCTTACCATTTGAAGCCGATACCGAGGTTGTAAACAAAGCGCCCGTCGTCGAACTGGTCATCGGCGTCATTGGCATCTTCAAAAAGAAATTGATATTCGACCGAGGCCAGAATAAAGGTGGTCGAGTTGACAAAGGCTTTTAACCCGGCTTCAGGTCCGGCGAGAAAGGTTTCTTTTACGTCGTCGCCGTACAGGTAACCGATGCTGGCGCCCAGAAACGGTTGATACTGCTGCAGGCCGAAGTGGTAATCGAGGCCCAGGCGCGTCGACCCATTCCAGCTGTTAGCACCCGGCTGATCTACAACGAAAACGCCCTGGCGCACCAGCCATTCCAGATTTTCAGTAAAGAAATAACCCAAACCGGCCTCAATGGAAAAACTGGAGCTGTCGAAATCTTTGGCACTAGAGCCGCTGCCGCTGAGGGTCAGCTCCTTGTCCCCCGTTTGAAATTGCGCCATGGCGGCGCCAGGAGCAAGAACAATACTAAGGACAATGATGATGAAAATTTTGCGCCACATAGTTAGCCTCCATGCATAAGGTTGGCAAGACATCCTGACCATTCGACTGTCATCTCAATTCCCCTATGAACGACCTCACGAAGACAAGGTGGGGGATGAGATGGGCGGATAAAACAGGCATTCATTAATAACCCTCAAAGTGATTGCTTGATTATGATAGGGCTTCTTGAATAGTACATGCACACGACAGAATGTCAACCCCTTAAAACCACTCAAAGCTCGCCGTTTCTGCACAGACCGCTCCCCGCATAACCCCCGAGTCAGTTTCTCCGGTTCGCCTGCTCTTCCCTGCAAAGTGATCACGACGCCATTCTTCTGCTTGCTCCTTGAGTCCTGCTACTTTGTTAGGGATGTCTTGAAACAAGCAAGCAGACTGCGGTTGGCACAATGGCAAAGTCTGGAGAGCAGCTTACGATCATACTTGAGGTAGATGAGCAGATCGGCCACAACGGCGACTGCTGCGGCTGACGAGGGTGGTAAACGGACGTACCGTTCGCCTGCAGCAATTCCCCTCCAGAACATGACATTAGCCGGCAACCGAAATTGGTTCCCAACCGAGAAAAATCCATAAAACGAAGGGTTCACTCACCCCTTAAACAACATCTCCGCCGCTTCATAGATGGTTTCCGAGAGAGTCGGGTGCGGGTGAATCGACTTGCGCAAATCTTCACTCACCGCCGCCATCTCCATAGCCACGACTCCTTCGGCAATCAACTCACCCGCACCGGGGCCGACAACGGCCATGCCGAGTAAACGGTCTGTCTCCGGGTCGATGATCAACTTGGTCATGCCGTCATCGCGGCCAAGAGTAAGAGT
>JAGXHM010000020.1 GCA_024636155.1 Deltaproteobacteria bacterium | reverse complement strand
GAGTATTTTTTACAACTTGCTCAAATGATAAAAATTAAGAGTGACTGAGAGAGGCAGGGTGCAGGAGGCAGGTGTTTACTTTTAACTGATTCTACCTTTTACCAGAGACCAAACACTCCTCTGTAGGTGAAGCTTTTGCGACTGCGCAGAAGCTCTTGAACACAGGCTGAAAAGGCCGCTCTTTATCCCTGATCAAGCGCCTTAGTCAGCTTGACGTTGAAATTTCTTTACCCTGCAGTGTGAATCCTGAGTCAACCTGAGATTTGGTGTCTGGTGTTTGATATTTGTCTGTTTGTTTGGAGGGATAGGTTATGCATGACGTTCGATGGAAGCAGCGGTTCAATAACTATCTCAAAGCCTTTTTGACGCTTACTGAAGCGGTTGAACTGGTGCAAGTTCGTACCTTGTCCAGACTGGAGCAACAGGGCTTGATCCAGGGCTTTGAATTTACCCATGAACTGGCCTGGAATGTATTAAAAGATTATTTGGAAAACAAAGGTATCTCGGGCTTAATCGGTTCGAAGGACGCAACACGTTCGGCTTTTAAGAATGGGCTTATTGGACATGGTGAGGACTGGATGAAAATGATTGAAGCGCGTAATTTGTCTTCACATACCTACAACCTCGAAACGGCTCAAGAGATTGCTGATGACATCATTGGAAGGTTTTACCCTGCCTTTGAAGAGATGACTGAAACTTTCACGCAATTGAGTGAACAGGTTGATAGTGAATGACGAAATTTGGACTTAGCAAAACGACGGTCGATAAAATATGTGAGGTATTTGCAGGGTTCCCCGCAATTGAAAAGGCTATTCTGTACGGTTCTCGCGCCAAAGGTAACTTCAAAGCAGGGTCAGATATCGACTTGACTCTGTATGGTGTGTCACTCACAAAAGATCTGCGCTCGATTGTCGCCTGTGCTCTGGATGACCTGATGCTACCCTACACCATAGACCTGTCAGTTTTTAACACATTAAATCACGCTGAGTTGAAAGAGCACATCGAGCGCGTTGGTGTATTGTTTTATGAGAGAAAAACAGATGGGTAAATGATGTAGGTGCAGGCATTACCTTTACCCAAAGAGACAAATAAATTGGATGTTGAGCAAACCTGATGAATACTGATTAAATCAGCCTTAAACTTTGCGAGCGAGCGAAGCGAACGGGCGTTACGCTAAGTGTGATCTAAACTCTGGCATTCGTTTTAATGTTTTTAGCTACTTCTACAGGCCAAATCATTGGATGTAATGTTCCTGAAAAAAGTTGATGGCATCATCGGTTCATTGTTGGCCCGGGTGTGGCCGCGCCCGAGACAACCGGGATCTCCACTTTCTCCTGTTTCCAGCCTGCTGCTGATCCGCCCTGGCGGCATCGGCGATGCGGTGTTGCTGGCTCCGGCGATCGGACGGCTCCATGAAATCTTTCCCTCGGCTCGCATTGAGCTGCTCGCCGAGAAGCGTAACGCCGGGGCTTTTGCGCTTTGCTCTGGTATTGATCGGGTCCTGTGCTACGACCGGCCGGGGGAACTTTGGCAAGCGCTCAAGAGCCGCTACGATGTGGTTATCGACACCGAACAATGGCATCGGCTCTCCGCGCTTGTCGCGCGCATGATCCGCTCGCAGATGAAGATCGGGTTTGGGACCAATGAACGGAAAAGACTATTCACCCACGCGGTTGACTACAGCCATAAAAACTATGAGCTGGACAGTTTCTTTGCGTTGCTGAAACCTCTGGGGGGAGAACCACCTGCGAAACTCCCTCTTCCTTTTCTGACGATACCTGTCGCTGAACAGAAAAATGCTGACAACCTGCTCGAAACGTTTCTGGATAAACCTTTTGTGGTTTTGTTCCCGGGCGCGAGTATTGCTGAACGTTGCTGGGGGGCGGAGAAGTTCCGTCAGTTGGCGATCAGACTTATTGATGATGGGCTTTCGGTCGTTGTGGTGGGTGGTAAGGAAGATGTTGCAGCAGGAAGTGCGATTGTAGATGGCCTCTCTGTATTAAACTTCACAGGGAAAAGCTCTTTATGCGGGACTGCTGGCGTATTAAATAGATCGCAACTTCTGGTCAGTGGCGATTCTGGTGTACTGCATATCGGAGTCGGCTTGGGTAAACCAACGGTCTCCATGTTCGGATCCGGGATTGCCGCCAAGTGGGCACCACGAGGCGACCAGCATGTGGTTATCAATAAAAATCTCCCTTGTTCGCCGTGCACTCGATTTGGTACAACACCACCTTGTCCAATCGGGGCGAAGTGTATCCAGGATATTACTGTCGATGAAGTTTTTTTGGCTGCGCATAAGCTGTTGAACTTGAGAAAAGAAGAAGGTGGATTCTGATGCCGTTTGAATATTATTATTTTCTGGTTGCAACTTTCATTCTGGGCTCCATTATTGGCTCCTTTCTTAACGTCTGCATCTACCGCATTCCGGCAGAGATCTCGATTGTCTCCCCACGTTCCCGTTGCCCGCACTGTGAGACGCCGATCAAGTGGTATCACAATATCCCGATTCTGAGTTGGGTGTTACTCAAAGGCAAGTGTGCCTACTGTAGCGCAGACGTTCCTGTTCGCTATCTTCTGGTCGAGGCCCTCACTGGAACTCTCTTTGCGTTGTTTTTCTATCGGTTCGCATTCCACACGGTAACGCCGGTGGTTTTACTTCTGGTCGCGACTCTGGTGGTGATCACGTTCATCGATCTGGATCACCAGATCATTCCGGACGTTATCAGTCTGCCGGGGATTCCGATTGGCTTCCTCTGCTCCTTTTTCGTGCCGTGGGTTTCCTGGCAGGAGTCGTTACTGGGTATCGTCATTGGTGGCGGCTCTCTGTTGACCATAGCTCTCGGTTATGAGTTTTTGACCAAGAAAGAGGGGATGGGATTCGGTGATGTCAAACTACTGGCGATGTTGGGAGCCTTTCTCGGTTGGACTGCAATTTTTCCGATTATCTTCATCGGCTCACTACTGGGGACTATGGTTGGTGTTCCTCTCATGTTGATAAAAAAGGCCGATAGCAAACTTGCTGTGCCTTTCGGGCCCTTCCTGTCAGCTGGGGCCTTAATCCACATCTTCTTTATTCAGCGCTTTGACCCAATCATGCGTTGGTATGGCGATATGTTGCAGCAATTGTGGCTTTCTTTTTGGTAAATCACCCTCCTTTTCATTCAAAAAAACTTAATTTTTTCAATAATTCTGCAAATAAAATTACACTTTATATTGTGGTCCTCGGTTTATTTAGACCCTTTATCTTGTGCTAAGGGTCGTCATTTGTGATATTTCACACTACCATAAGGTTGTCATATGACTATAATTGGTTGACAATTGTTTTAATATACCTATAATTAGACCTAATTTCATATAATTAAGCTCACTAACAAAATGGTAGCCTATGAAAAACCAAATCAAAGAAATTCGTGAAGCCCAATTGATGAGCAAGGCAGAGCTGGCTCGAAAGGCTGGTGTTTCACCGGTGACCGTTGATCGCCTTGAAAATGATGCGGAGTGCCGAATGTCGACCAAGCGCAAGATTATTCTTGCTCTCGGACTCAAACTAACGGACCGCCACGTAGTTTTTCCTGGTGATGAATGATTGTTGGTATGTTGTTTGCTGATGATAACGGTTAGTATGGAGTACAGGTTCTTTTTTGCTGTTCATATCAGTTAGCGGTTTAGCCAGGGGCACACATGTTATTCCAAAAGAAAAAAGACGTAATTGGCATCGATATCGGCTCCAGCTCGGTAAAGATGGTCCATCTTAAGGAGGCTAAGGGTGGATACCAGTTAGCCGGTCTAGGGTTGGCTATGTTGCCTGCAGAGGCTATTGTTGATAACGCGATTATGGACTCAAGTTCCATTGTCGATGTCGTGAAGGGTCTGGTGGAAAGCCAGAAGCTTAAGACAAAAAATGTCGCTACCTCGATTTCAGGGCATTCAGTCATCATCCGTAAGATTCAATTGCCGATCATGACCGAAGAGGAAATGGAAGCTTCCATTCAGTGGGAAGCTGAGCAGTACATCCCTTTCGAAATTTCTGAAGTAAATCTCGATTTTCAAATTCTTGGGCCTGATGCGAATGACGCGTCTTTGATGAATGTCATTCTGGTGGCGGCCAAAAAAGATTTCGTCAATGATTATGTTGCGCTCTTCAAGGAGTGTGGTTTGAATCCTCAGGTTGTGGATATCGACTGTTTTGCGGTCGAGAATATCTATGACATCAATTACGGCTCGAATGAAGATGAAATCGTTGCCCTGATCGATATGGGCGCCAGTTCGATGAATGTTAATGTGCTGCGTGGCGGCATGTCTGTTTTTACCCGGGATATTCAGGTGGGTGGCAGCGCTTATAACGAAGAGATCCAGAAACGCTTAGGCCTGAACAACGAAGACGCAGAAATTGTAAAGCTCGGTGGTGAAATTGCTGATGTCACTGCTGCTTCGGTTGCTGAAGTTATGGACGATGCGACCGAGAGCCTGACTCAGGAAGTACAGCGTTCAATTGACTTCTTCTCTGCAACATCTTCTGATGAGAAGGTTCAGAAAGTATTTATCACCGGTGGTGTTTCCAAGGTTCCATCGGTCAAGTTGTCGCTGGAAAATCGTCTTGGTGTTGAAGTTCACGTGATTGATCCCTGGCGTCACATTGCATTCAGCGAAAAAGATTTTGACCTTGAATACCTGCAGGCTATGGGCCCTATTTATACTGTAGCTGCTGGCCTGGCCATGAGAAGGATGGGAGACCGATGATCCGTATAAACCTTCTGCCCGTAAAGGCTGCCCAGAAAAAAGAGATGCTCAAAGGCCAGTTGATGGTCGTTGCTCTTGTCTTGATTGTTACAGCGGGTCTTTGTAGTGCTGCGTATACACATATCGTTGGTCAGGTTGATGATGTGCAACAACAGATTGATCAAAAAAAGGCAGAGATCTCAAAACTGCAGAAAGCCATCAAAGAAGTTAAAGACTTTGAAAAACGCCAAAAAGATCTTCGGGCGAAATTAAATGTTCTGGAGACGCTTAAGGCCGCAAGAATAGGCCCTGTCTATTTGCTGGATGAACTCTATAAGGCAATGCCTGATAAACTTTGGCTCCTCAGCTATAAAGAAGGTTCCGGTAGGGCACAAATCAGCGGGATTGGCGCGAGTGAAGAGACGGTTGCGCATTTTATGAGAAACCTGGAGGAGTCAGGCTCCTATGAAGGTGTGGAACTGAAAGTTACCAAGCAGAGAGTTGTGGGGAATATTAAGTTCCAGGAGTTTCAGCTGACCTGTAAGACTGTAATCGGCAAGCCCGGTGGTAAGAGCAAAGAGACAAAAAAGTAATAAACTGACTCGGCTGAAAGTATCGTTCGAGGGAGAGCAAAATCAATGAATCCAAAGGTTGAAAAACTTCTTAAACTGCCTCTTTACCAAAGGTCCGCGATCTTGGGTGTACTGGTTGTGCTGTTGATGGGTGCTTTTGTCTGGTTCCTCTGGCTACCTGAGTACGAAAAGATTGGTCCGATGGAAGAGGAAGTTTCCCGTTTGCAGGCAGAGCTGGTGCAGAAGCAGCAAATTGCTGACAACCTGCCTAAGTTCAAGGCTGAATTTGCAAAACTCGAGGAACAACTCAGTGAGGCCTTGACCCAGTTGCCGAACAAGAAGGAGATTCCGAGCCTTTTAACCAATCTTGCAACACTGGCGAAGGACAATGGCCTGGATGTTTTATCATTCAGCCCACAAGGAGAAGTATCCAAGGGCTTTTATGCCGAAGTCCCTGCAGCATTGGATTTGGTTGGCACGTACCACCAGATTGCCGAATTTGCCCAAGCCGTTGGCAAGCTTTCCCGAATTGTCAACCTCAGTAATCTTGACTTGTCAGGCCCAAAAGTTACAGACAATTTTGCTGTTTTGAGGATTAGGTGCAAAGTAACCACGTTCCGTTTTGTTGAACAATAAGGATGGTTTGAGATGACACGTTGGCTTACATGCCTGATATTTGGGATTTTCGTTTGTACTGGTTTGGTGGCTTGCGTTGAGGAGGAATCCTCAACCGCTGGCTCACAATCGGCAAACGTCGCTCCGAAACCCCCTTCTAAGAAGGTTGCTCCTCCTGAGGTTAAGCCGGAGGAAGAGAAGGAAGTCGAGTTCGCTTATGTTTCTGAAGGCAGACGTGATCCTTTTGTGCCACTTACTCAGATAAGGAGACCTTTGACAGGCGTTGATGCCGAACCGGAAACTCCTTTGCAAAGTTATGACATCGTACAGTTTCGCCTGGTCGGTGTCATTGTGGGGAGAGGTGAACCAAAGGCTATGGTCGTTGCACCAGACGGCAAAGCCTATGTCCTCGCCAGGGGAGTTAAAATCGGCAAGAACGATGGTGTTGTCATTGACATCACCAGTCAGACTATTCTTGTTAAAGAAAAATATTATGATTATTCCGGTAATATCATTGAAAATATCCAGGAAATTGCAGTTCCCAAGCGGGAAGGAGTCTAATCAATGCGTGGGGTGAATATCATGTTGAATCAACTGTGGGTTAGCAAGGCATCCCGTATTTGGCCGTGTCTCATTTGTAGCCTGGTAGCACTATTATTGCTCAATGGGCTGGCATGGGGCGCTGATGACGCCAATAAACTGCTTGCGGTCTCTGTCGATTCTAGCGCGGCGACACCAACTGTTCTTATTCAAACTGCTGAGCCAGTCGGTTACCGATATACTGTTTATGATTCGTTTGAGCCGACGCGTGTAGTTATTGATTTTCCCGGCATGGGCTTGTCTGATGTCGCGGAAATGATTCAAGTTGATCAAGGCGCTGTAGAGTCGATCCGGGTTGCCGGGTTTGCTTTGTCCTCCGGCAAGTTGGCTCGAGTCGAAATCCTGCTTGCTGAAGGAACTGAGTACCAGGTTAATCTGGATGGCAAAGAGTTTCGGGTTGCTTTTGCAACTGACGGCAAAGTAACCAAGTCGCCGACCCCCGTTTCTAAAGATAATGCCGCTGTTGCTGTCGTTGCGACCACAGAAAATATAGCTGTTGATGCATCTCAAGCTGCCAGCGTAATGCGGAATGTCAGCATGTCAGCCGGGCAGGCAGTTTTGGAAACCAATGGCAAGGTAGGCAAGTTTCAGTCTTTCGCACTTGCTAACCCCCCTCGTCTGGTTGTCGATGTTTATGGCCTGAGGCCAGCGTTCAAAGAGCGTTCATTCCCTGCTGCTGGCGGTTTTAAACAGGTGCGTGTCGGAACTTATAACGATAAAATGCGTCTGGTCTTCGACGCGAGTGAAAATGTTGTACCTGAGCACCTGGTTGAAGGGCGTACGACAGATATCCTGGTTACTTGGGGCGATGTGAATCCTGTGGTGGCTGTCGAAAGCAAGCCTGTTGTCACTGAAAGTCAGGTAAAAAAAGCCCCTGTCCCTGTCGCCACGGAAAAACCTCTCTCTGTAGCGGTTGTTGCAAAACCTCTGGCAGCAGTCAACGTGGAGGCCATTGATTTTGTAAATGAAGAAGGCCGCAGTGTGATTGCTGTTGCACTCTCCGGTCCTGCTCAAGTACTGGCTCCCGTAGAAAATGGCAATCTGGTGCGTTTTGAAATTGTCAATACTTCGATCAGTCGCGCTCTGCGCAGAACGATAGATGCTTCTGCCTTTCCGTCTGCAGTCACTTCAGTAACACCCTACACTGTTACTGAGGACGATCATCACAATGTACGCATTGCCGTCGAGCTTAAGGGTGCCGTTGCCTATGCTCTTGAACAGGATGGTAACAACGTTCGTTTGGTTATTGATGATGCTGCATACGCTCAGCAACTTTCACCTGCTGTGAGTCAGGTAGAAGTTCTTGCTCCAGAAGTCATGACCGAGAGTGCTGCTGTTCATACTGCCGCTGTTGAGTCGCTTACGACCTCTGATAAGAAAACGGTTTCTGCAAAAAAGAACGTTTCTTATGACGGAGAATTGGTCAGTATCGACATTGTCGATGCAAATATAAGAACGCTTTTAAGGCTTATTTCAGATGTCAGTCACTTGAATGTTGTCGCCTCAGATAAAGTTGGTGGGAGTATGACCTTACGTTTGGTCGATGTTCCCTGGGATCAAGCTCTGGATTTGATCCTGACTACAAACGGGTTGAAAATGACGTTGGATGGTAACATTGCACATGTCATGACGCTCGCAGAGTACAACGAGATGCAGCAAGCTGCAATTGATGCAAAGGTTGGTTTTCAGGAATCAAACCAGAAACTTCAGGTGAGAGAAACTGTAAAAATAGAATTTGTAAATATGGACAGCGTTAAAGAGTTAACAACCATGTTTGAAGATGTGTCTGTTACCACGAACAAAGCCAATAAGACTGTTGTCCTTTTAGGTAGCAAGCCAGATGTAGAAGCAATGATTGAAACTATCAAGGAAATGGACATACCTGAACAGCAAGTCATGATAGAGGTTCGCATCGTTGAAGCAAACACATCCCATGACTTGGATTTTGGTGTAAAATGGGGTGCAACATACGATGGTTCCCCTGTTGATGATGTGTCGGAACTGAGTCAGGCAGCAATGGGGTTAGGCGGTGGTTTTGCTATAGCTCCTCCCGCAGGTGGAAGTGTCTTGGACACTGCAGGGTCGGCATTAGGCCTCTCCTTCGGCGCAATTGGAACGACAACTACTACGTTAGATGTACGTCTCTCTGCCCTGGAAGGGAGTGGTGACGTCAAGATTGTTTCAACACCAAGAATCCTTACCTTGAATGGCAGTCCTGCAACAATTACCCAGGGACGTCAGATCCCATATACAAGCACCGGTGCCGATGGAATCGCATCGACTTCGTTTGTCGATGCAACCCTGAACTTAACGGTAACCCCGGAGATTAATCCGAATGGTTCAATTATTCTCGATGTTGATTTAAAGAATGACTCGCAAGGGCCAAACGTTGCCTCAGGTGGAGGCATAGCCCCTTCCATCGAGAAAAAGACGGCCAAATCAAAAATCCTCGTCCATGACGGTTCTACTACAGTTATCGGTGGTATCTTCATAGACTCGGAGGATGATTCGCATACAGGTGTTCCGATTCTGATGGATATCCCGGTGCTTGGCCACATGTTTAAATCAACGAATAAAAAGACCAGTCGACGAGAGTTGCTGATCTTTATTACGCCGAGAATTGTTGGTGAAATTAAGTAATTTATAGAAAAGTAAATAGCGCACAGAAAAGGACAGGAAATCCCTGTCCTTTTCTGTATCAACTTAACGCCAGAATATATGCAATTTGCAACATCGAAGAATATCTTTCTGACCGGTTTTATGGGGTCGGGGAAATCAACCGTAGGGAAATTGTTGTCGGGTCTGTTGGGCTGCCCTTTTGTTGACCTTGACGAAATAATTATACAGAATGAGCATAGATCGATTGCAGAAATCTTTGTCGCTGATGGTGAGCCTTATTTCCGTGATTGCGAAACAGCCGTGTTGAAGGAACTACCGCAAAATCAAGTGAGGGTTTACGCAACCGGTGGCGGCCTCGTTGTTAGAGATGAGAATCGACAACGTATGAAAATGCTTGGCCGGGTTGTCTATTTACAGACCAGTTGGCCAGTGTTGAGGCAGCGTCTGCAACAGAGCGTAGCTCGACCATTGATCAATAGTGCAAAAGATTGGGATAAGGTGGAAAACCTTTTGTCCCGCAGAAAAGCCTGTTATGAGAGTGCAGATATCATCATTGATACTGATGGTCTTACTCCCTTGCAAGTCGCAAAGACAATAGTTATGGAATTATCACCATGAATCAGATCATCGTTGGCCTTGGCGAAAGAAGTTATCCCATTTGGATCGGAGAACGCATCCTGTCCAATATCGGTGTGGCCCTGAATGAAGTCGATTTCCCTAAAAAAGTTGCGGTCGTTACAAACCCGACCGTTGCAGACTTATACTGTGAGCAAGTCATCGACGCTCTGGTCGCGTCGGGCCGTCAGGTAAGTATAATCCGCGTTCCGGACGGCGAAGCATACAAGACTCTTGAAACGGTTGAGAATATTTACGATGTCCTGATTGAGAGACAGTTCGATCGATACTGTGGGATCATCGCGCTTGGTGGAGGTGTCGTCGGTGACATGACCGGTTACGCAGCCGCAACGTATCTTCGAGGCCTACCGTTTGTTCAGATACCCACGACGCTGCTCTCTCAGGTCGACAGCTCGGTTGGTGGCAAAACTGGCGTTAATCATCCGCGTGGGAAGAACCTGATCGGGGCTTTTTATCAACCCATGCATGTCCATATAGATGTGACGGCGCTGGAGACCTTGCCGAAAAAGGAATATGTTTCAGGGCTGGCTGAGGTTGTGAAATACGGTATCATGCGTGATGCAACCTTCTTTCACTGGCTAGAGGAACATCGAGAGGTCCTTGCCGATCGATCTGCGGATGCGCTTACTTATGCTATAATGAGATCTTGCCAAATCAAGGCGAATGTTGTAGAAAATGATGAAAAAGAGCAGGGAATCCGGGCACTCCTTAACCTGGGACACACTTTTGGGCATGCCGTTGAAACCCTTGCTGGCTATGGTGTCATCAAGCATGGCGAAGCAGTTGCAATCGGCATGGTTCTGGCTGCTCGGACTTCACAAAAGCTTAAGTTATGCTCAATTGATGATGTCGAAAGAATCGTTGACCTGCTCTGCTTTTTCGACCTGCCCGTAACGCCCCCTGATTTTACGGTTACGGAATATCTCAATGTGATGCAGCGCGATAAAAAAGTTAAAGATGGTGTGGTCAGAGTCGTTTTGAACCATGGGATAGGCTCTGCCGAATTGCACCAGCTCAAAGATCTGGAAAAGATGTTAGGCGAATTTCTAACCTGATTTTGGAAGAGGAAAAATGAACCCGGCAAGAACTGGAGGAAGTTTAATTGGCAAAATCGGCAGTTATCTGCAGATCTTTGCCAAAGACCCGAGTTCAACGGCGTTTGTGCCTCTGGCTGAGGCGTATCGTCAGATTGGGTTGCTGGATGATGCTCTTGAAGCGGCTCGTCTGGGCACGAAAATGCTGCCGCATTTTAGTCCCGGGTTTTCCACTATGGGCCGTATCCTCGGCCAGATGGGGCGCATTGACGAAGCGATGAGTGCTTATGCAAAAGCACTAAGCATTGATCGTCAAAGTCAGTCGGCGCTAGTCGGGTTGGCTCGTCTTCATCTGATTCGCGCTGAGCGTGATATGGCTCGGAAAATTCTGCAACAGGCAGAAGAATTTCATCCTGACGATGTAAAGATTTCAGATATGCTTATTGCTCTGGATCTGCCGAGACCGTGGGCAGAAATCAAGCAGGCGTCGCAAATTCAGGAGCCTGTCCCTAAGGTAGAAGCAGTACCAGAAGTGCCCGGTGAGCCAATTCCAACGGCAACGTTGGCAGAGATTTACGTAAAGCAGGGATTATTCGACAAGGCCATCAAGATATATCAGGATATTATCAGTCAATCTCCTGATAATGACGCAGCACGCGATCGGGTGACGCAACTTCAAGAACAGCTCAGTGATAAAGCTGAAATGTCGGCTGACGAGCAGCCCTCAGAAATTGATGCTTTTGTTGTGAAACAATCTACTGCCGAGGCGGAAGTTGTTCCAGTAGTGCCTGAAATGCCTGCAACCTCTCCTGATCTTCAAAAGCTACCTAATAATTCTTCGCCTCTGACAATCTTTAAGTCCTGGTTGAATGCAATTAAACTTGGGAGGACAAATGTTTAGCAAAATTCTGCAAAGAATTGTTGAAGAAACCGGTGGTGGTATCGGAGCCGTGTTGATGGGGTATGACGGCATTGCCATTGATCAGTTTTTTTCTCCGGATGAAGAACTCGACTTGCACATGGTGGTCGTTGAGTACTCGAATGTGTTGAAGGAAATTCGCAAGACAGCAGAGATCCTGAGCCTTGGTGAAATGGAAGAAATTTCTATCCGTACAGATCGTTTCATCATTGTGATTCGCATGCTCAATGATGAATATTTTGTAGCCTTGGTCATCGAACGTGACGGTAACTTTGGTAAAGGCCGCTATCTTATGACCCGCGAGGGTTTTAATCTGCTTGAGGCATTGAGCTGATATGCCGACCCGAATTCTGGTATTGCACGGGCCCAACCTGAATCTTCTCGGTCAAAGAGAACCCGATGTTTACGGCCAGCAAACACTTGATGATATCAATGAGTCCCTCTCTCTTCTCGCCGTCGAGTTAGGAGCTGAGGTCGATTCATTTCAGTCCAATCACGAAGGAGCTCTGATCGATAGAATCCATGCTGCCAAAAGCGATGGTTTTGCTGGCATCATCATCAATCCTGGCGGCTTGACTCATACCAGTGTGGCCTTGCGAGACGCTATCTCTTCCGTTGATTTACCTGTCATTGAAGCTCACCTGTCCAATATTCATGCTCGCGAGTCTTTCCGCCACCATTCCTATGTTGCCGGGGTGGTCGTTGGCCAGGTCGCTGGTTTTGGCGCAGTGAGCTACCAACTGGCATTGCGTGGTCTGGTTGCACACCTTTCATAACTGTTTCCATCTGCCATGACTTATTCCCATCGTAGGCAAAAGGCTGTCAATCTCCTGTCGGATTTAGATCTTGATGTCCTTATCCTTTGCCAACCCGAAAACATTCGTTATTTGTGTGGTTTTACCGGAAGTGATGGTGTCTTGCTGATTACTCCCCATCGACTTGTTTTTCTGACAGATTCGCGCTATACCACACAGTCTAATGAAGAAGTTTCTGCTGATTGCGTTATTGAGTATAAAATCCAGGCAGATGGTGTTGCCGAACAATTACTAACGCTTGGTGTGACACGTATCGGTTTTGAGTCTGGTCTTGCTTTTGGTGTCGTCAAAGGATTTCAGACGAAAGGCGATCCGAACTGGTTGTGGTTGCATCTTAAAGACGAACTGCACACTTTACGTCTGCATAAATCTGCAGATGAAATCAGCGTGATCGGCAGCGCAGCAGAGTTGAATCTTGCTGGTCTCGCTGAAATTGAAGAGATGATCAGGCCAGGGGTCAGAGAAGATGAAGTCGCTCTGGCGCTTGAATTTGCTTTAAGAAAACTTGGTGCTGAAGAGAAGGCTTTCGACATCATTGTCGCTTCCGGGTTGCGTGGTGCAATGCCACATGGATTGGCAAGTGGCAAGGTCCTTAAAGATGGTGAACTGGTAACGATCGATTTCGGCTGTCGTTTGTCTGGCTATCACTCAGACGAAACAGTCACTTTGGCTCTTGGAGAAGTTTCTGACGAGCTTCGCACCATCTTTGACACAGTACTTGAAGCACATGATCGCGCACTTGCGACAGTAGCCCCCGGCGTGGCTTTATGCAAACTTGATCAGATCGCCCGCGATCATATCAAGGCTTGTGGCTATGGCGACTATTTTGGCCACGGCTTGGGTCACGGTGTCGGACTTGAAGTTCATGAAGCACCCACTGTCTCTCCACGCAGTACAGCAATCGCTGAAGAAGGTATGGTCTTTACCATAGAACCTGGCATCTATCTGCCAGCTGTCGGTGGGGTTAGAATCGAAGATATGGTCTTGGTGACGGCGGAAGGCTATCTGACCTTGACAAAAATCCCCAAGACGTTTCGCAACATTCTGTTAAACTGACTCAACATACAGCCCGGGCTGGTTAATCAGTGCCGGTGATAAAGGAGGAACACCAATGGATTTCAAAGATTTAAAAGCGTTGGTAAAACTTGTAACCGACACTGATATCACTGAATTTGAAATGGAAACCGCGGAAGAGAAAATTCTTATCAAGCGCGGTCCGGACAAAGAATATGTGCAATTTTCTGCACCGACTGTTCAAGTAGCCGCAGCCCCTGCAGCCCCTGCAGCGTCTGCAGCAACAGCACTTTCTGCTACAGCAGAGCCAGCTGTTGCTGACGACAACTATGAGACGATTAATTCTCCAATTGTCGGCAGTTTCTATCGCAAACCGAGCCCTGAAGCGGATAACTTCGTAAAAGTTGGTGATGTCGTCGAAGCAGGTCAGACGGTATGCCTGGTGGAAGCGATGAAACTTTTTAACGAAATCGAAGCCGAGTACAGGTGCAAAATCATCGAGGTTATCAAGGATGATGCTACGCCGGTAGAATTCGGTGAGCCGCTCTTTAAGGTAGAACGTCTCTAGTCGTAAAGGAGCAGCCATGTTTCGCAAAATTCTGATCGCCAATCGCGGCGAAATTGCCCTTCGCATCATCCGTGCCTGCAAAGAGATGGGCATTCTTACCGTTGCAGTGCATTCTGATGCAGATATAAACGCCTTGCATACCAAAATTGCCGATGAAAGCATCTGTATAGGCAGTGCTCCCAGTAGTCAAAGTTACCTCAATATGAAGGCAATAATCAGCGCCGCCGAAGTGACGGATGCTGAAGCCATTCACCCCGGCTATGGCTTCCTTGCCGAGAACGCTGAATTCGCTGAGATTTGTCAACAGTGTGGCTTGACATTTATCGGTCCGACCCCGGAGAACATTCGCCTGATGGGTGACAAAATTGCCGCTCGTCAAACAGTTATCAAATGCGGTGTACCGATTCTGCCCGGGACCAAGGAAAATGTCTCGACTGCTGAAGATGCCCAGCGCATTGCAGCTGAAATTGGTTACCCGGTCATTATCAAGGCGACTGCTGGTGGTGGCGGCAAGGGTATGAAGGTCGTTCACTCCCCAGCCTCCTTGCCGAATCTGTATGCCATGGCCCGGGCCGAAGCGAAAGCCTCCTTCACCAATTCTGATGTTTATATCGAGAAATTCTGTGAAAACCCGCGTCATGTTGAAGTTCAGATCATGGGCGATAAACATGGTAACGTGATCCACCTCGGCGAACGTGACTGTTCGATCCAGAGGCGACACCAGAAACTGATTGAAGAGGCTCCCTGTTCGGTTATTACCGAGGCACAACGCAAGGAAGTTTGTGAATGTGCCGTTAATGCGGCAAAATCTATTGGTTATACCAGTGCCGGAACCATGGAGTTCCTGCTTGATGCGCAGGGTAAATTCTACTTTATGGAGATGAATACCCGGGTTCAGGTAGAACACCCCGTCACGGAAATGATCACCGGGGTTGATATTATCAAGGAACAGATACGCTCTGCTTATGGAGAGCCTCTGCGGTACAAACAAGAGGACATCAAGATCAACGGTCATTCTATCGAGTGTCGCATCAACGCCGAGGATCCGGTTAAATTTACCCCTTGTCCCGGTAAAATCGATGGCTACCATCCCCCTGGCGGTCTGGGGGTACGTATCGACAGTGCCGTGTACGATCAATATGTTGTTCTGCCTCACTATGACTCGATGATTGCCAAACTGATCGTGCATGCCGATACTCGCGAAGAGGCGATTAAGCGCATGGCTCGTTCTCTAGATGAATTCATTATCGGTGGTATCAAGACAACGATCGAATTCCATCAACGGATTATGCACAACAAAGAGTTCATTGAAGGCAATATTGATACTGGCTTCATTGAGCGTTTAAAGCTTTAACGATAAAGGCCAGGTTTTCCTGGCCTTTTTTTTGGTCTGGAATGTAGCGGTTGGCCACTAAGTCACCAAGACGCAAAGAAAATACTTCAATTTTCAAGGTCGACTAAACCTCGTTTGTGGCAAAGAGAAAGAACCCATTAAGAGAGTTTGTGCTATTGCCAATTTGGTGGCGAGTTAAGTATTTCGAGGTAATAATCTTGTTTGCTCGGGGTGTTTAAGAATATGCATAAGTGGCGGTTGATCAATTCCGGCTTTCAGACAGGAGCCATGAACATGGCGCTGGATGAAGCCTTATTGCATTCAGTTGCCAGTGGTGACTCATTGCCAGTGCTACGGTTTTATCGGTGGCAGCCAGCCACCGTAACCATTGGCTATGCTCAATCTGCTGTCACGGATGTGAATCTGGATGTCTGTCGTCAAGCCGGCCTTGATGTTGTTCGAAGATCAACCGGAGGCCGGGCCGTACTGCACGACCAAGAAGTAACCTATGCGGTGATTGCTCCGCTTAATACCGACCTGTTTGGTAACTCTGTCCTCGACTGCTATCGAGTTATCTCTGAAATTCTACAGAAGACACTGCTGCAACTCGGTTTGCCAGCTCAACTTGTTCCCGGAAAACCGCGCGGTGGCATCCATAACGCCATGAAAGCGGTTTGTTTCTCTGCTCCTTCACAGTATGAGCTGGTTGTCGACGGCCGCAAGGTTGCTGGAAGCGCACAGAAGCGTCACGGCCAGGCGTTTTTGCAACATGGTTCAATCCCCGTTGAAATGGATCTGGAACTCTTGAGTCAAACGCTTAAAACGGATGCGAAAAATTCCTCTACTGATTTGTCAGATAGTATTGGCTGGTTGAATCAGTGGAGTGAGCAACCGATCGTCATTTCTGAGGTAGAAAAGTTGCTGACAGATGCGTTCTCCACGCATTTACAAATTAATTGGCTCACTTCCGAACCGACCGCTATGGAAATACGGGCAGCTGAGAGAATGAGTGCTGAGAAATTTGGTCATCCAGACTGGAACATGAAGCGCTAAAGATGTGCGGTTTGGTCATTGAACAGAGTTATGGACCGTGCTAAACTGCCGCATTATTTAGCTTGAAGATGGAGGTGGGTATGAAGCGTGGATTGATTCTTGTTTTTGTTACACTGGTTGCCATGCTTTGCATGGGCATGGGCGGCCTTGGTGGTCAGCCTGAGGGGACAGTACCAAAGACAGATGTCCGCATTCAAGCCGATATCAAGGATCGCGACGGCATTTCCACCAATCTCAACCAGTTTTCCATGAATGGCAATACCTTCCTTGATGCTTTACGCGGGCAGGGACAGCTAACAATTCCTTTCCAGCATATCGATACAATCACTTTTAAGGAAGTCAGAGAAGAAGAACTCAAGGTTGATGTAAAACTCAAATCCGGTAATGTGATGACTTTGGCCATTCTTTCTGATGCACAATTTTATGGTTCTACTGGCTATGGAGCTTTTCAAATCAAGGCAAAGAATGTGTACTCTATTGATTTTCAATGATCAGACATAATGTGTTTTCTGATTTGGAAACCAGCAATTTTTCGCCAGGTCAAGGAAATCAAGCATTTGAGCGGAGGCGTAGTACTTTACGCCGCACAATCAAATGCGCAGGTTGACGCTGAGATTGCTGAAAAGGGCGGTTTCCGGACAGAAACTAAATAAGTATTCCGATGCGGGGAGCTATCCCCGCATTTTGTTTGTTCACAGATCCTTGAATTTATATATGACATGACTTTACGAATAGGGCGCATCGCCTACCTGAATGTCGCACCTTATTTCCACTACCTGCATGAAGAGGGTTTCACCGGCGAAGTCGTTGCCGGAGTTCCTTCTGCGTTAAACGCCATGCTGGCTGAGGGAACCATAGACGCTTGTCCCTCTTCTTCGTACGAATATGGCCTGCACGCTGACGATTACTTCTTACTCCCCGGTCATTCCATCAGCAGTGTCGGACCGGTGCATAGCGTCCTGCTCTTTACTCCTGGCCCGCTAGCAACCCTTTCCGGTACTGAAATCGCTATTACAGGTGAGTCTGCGACCTCAATCAACCTGCTGAAAATTCTTCTCAATGAATTTTGCAGTGTCGATAATGTTTCTTTTTTGGTTCCTTCGGGTGAAGTTGAAAACCTCCTCAAGGAAGGCCAGAGTGCTCTTCTGATAGGCGACCGCGCTTTGGATGCGGCAAAGAATTGTCCTGCTCACTTCCAGATAACTGACCTTGGGGCTCTGTGGTATCACTTTACAGGTTTGCCCTTTGTCTTCGCGCTTTGGATCCTGCGGCGAGAGGCAGTAACAAAGTTCCCCGACGAAATAAGTGCCCTGGCTAACCAGCTTCATGAATCACGCAATCGTGCGTTTTCAAACTTGCACGAAATGGCGACCGAACTATCGGTTAAGTCGGGCTTTACTGCCGGGCAGTTAGAAGAATATTGGCGTGGGATGTCTTACGACTTGAGTGATGGGCATGTAGAGGGACTGAAGCTTTATTTTACTCTTTGCTATAAGCATGGCCTGCTTGAAAAAATCCCTGAATTTCATTTTTTCCCGACGACGTAATGATACGGTACCTGTGTATGATCAAAGTCGATTGAAAAGGGGTTGCGGTACCGCATGCTGCTTTTGCCGCAAAGAGAGTAGATGAAAGAGTCCTGCATATGTAACCTTCGGTTGACACGCTAATCACTATTGCATTATTAATAGCCGAACTTTTTAAACTTTGCCCGGGTGGCGGAACTGGTAGACGCAAGGGACTTAAAATCCCTCGAGAGTAATCTTGTACGAGTTCGATTCTCGTCCCGGGTACCATCTTAAAATTTATTATGATTCAATGTAGTACAAAAAGCCCTCTGAAAACGAGGGCTTTTCTTTTTTTATGTTGTTATTCTCTCTGGGAAATTCAGAGTGCGATTCGGTTGGTTTTCCCCAGGAATTCAAAGTTCTCTGGCTGCTGTTAAATAGCCTTTTTCCTTCTGGATTCTCGGAAAATTTGCTGGTCTGTCTGGCATTAAGAACAAAATTATTTATATCAACCGAGTCGTTCGGGTTTAGACTTTGACTGTTTCGTGAAGCTTTTAAGCTAAGGAGCAGAGCCTCAATGATCGCTGCTATTAATATTTGACATTGGTATCAATTGATACCATAATTGTTTCCGAGGATCAGTTTCTTCTTCCTTGGTCTTTTTTGAGGGGGCTCCATGGCAAGACCGAGCCATAAGGAACTGAACGGCAAGCTGCAGGTTGCGCTGGATGCGGTTCACGACAATCGAATTATCCTTATCGAGCCCGAGGTCATTGTTTCCGACTCTGTGGCGCTGGGTTATTCGATTCGGCATGAATTGCAACTGGTCTTGCTGAATCTTTTGAACAACACCGGGCCGGATCATTACGCTGGCCATCATCCGCCGGAAAGATCTTACGAAAAGCGCATTCACAATCTCAATCTGTGGGCTTTTTCGGTGTTTTCCCAGAGATTTGAAACACGCGTTTACTACAAGTTTTCTCTCCAAAACGCATGGTTTTGCCTGGTGTCGCTGCATATCTGCACCAGTACGGGGGAGAAGGGGAGATCGACATGATGAGTCAATCCATGAATGAGACG